>JAOUQA010000487.1 GCA_029879605.1 Gammaproteobacteria bacterium | reverse complement strand
GAGCCGAATCCAGACTTCGATACTGCAAACCCTGACCCGGCAACCAGTTATGCGCCTTATAGAGTGTATAACATAGGTAATAATGAGCCAGTACAGCTAATGGAGTTTATTGAAACCATCGAGAATGCTGTTGGTACCAAAGCAGAAAAAAATTATATGGGTATGCAGGATGGAGATGTTGTTGCAACCTATGCAAATATTGATTCTTTGTTTGATGCTGTGGGTTTTAAGCCTGAAACCCGGTTAAAAGACGGTATCGAAAAATTTGTCGAGTGGTATAAGGCTTATCATCACTAATTTAAAAATTGAACTGGTTAATGGGAAAATACTGTGTTGACATTAGAAGAGACTAAAATCGGAATTATTGGACTTGGTTATGTTGGTCTGCCACTGGCTGTGGAATTTGGCCTGAAAATGCCAGTGCTTGGCTTTGATATCAATGAACCCAGGATCAGGGAGCTTGAATCGGGCACTGATAGCACTTTAGAGGTAAGTAATGAAGAGCTGGCTCGTGCCTCCATGCTTTCTTATAGTTGTAATGTAGATGATCTTAAATCATGCAATGTATTTATTGTCACTGTACCTACACCGATTGATAAATTTAAGAATCCGGATTTGACACCCCTGGAAAAGGCCAGCTTCATGCTGGGTGGTGTTATTTCAAAAGGTGATGTTGTTATTTATGAATCAACAGTATATCCAGGTGCTACCGAAGAGGTCTGTATTCCAATTATCGAACAGCAGTCAGGCCTGGTATACAACAAAGACTTTTTTGCCGGTTATAGTCCTGAGCGTATTAACCCGGGTGATAAAGAGCATCGAGTATCTACCATATTAAAAGTTACATCAGGCTCGACACCAGAAGTTGCCGATTTTGTTGATAGTTTATATCAGCGGGTAATTACTGCTGGCACACACAAAGCCAGTTCGATCAGAGTAGCTGAAGCGGCAAAGGTTATCGAGAATACTCAGCGTGACGTGAATATCGCACTTATCAATGAGCTGGCATTAATTTTCAATCGACTGGGTATAGATACTGAAGAAGTTTTACTGGCTGCCGGCACCAAGTGGAATTTCCTGCCTTTCAGGCCTGGTCTTGTTGGTGGGCATTGTATAGGTGTTGATCCCTATTACCTGACTCATAAGGCACAGGAGATTGGTTATAACCCGGAAATGATCCTGGCAGGTCGAAGACTCAATGACAATATGGGTTGTTACGTTGTTTCCCAGGTAGTGAAGTTGATGCTACAAAAGCGTATACATGTGAATAATTCAAAAATCCTTATGATGGGTTTAACCTTTAAGGAAAACTGTCCTGATTTACGCAACACCCGGGTGACAGACATGATTGAAGAACTGGATAATTTTGGTGCCAAGGTTGATGTTTATGATCCCTGGGTTGATATAGAAGAGGCTCAACATGAATATGGTATTACCCCGATTCAACAACCTGAGCAAAATGGTTACGATGCCATTATTATTGCTGTTGGTCACGACCAGTTCAAAGCCATGAGTGCTGCAGATATTCGAGGTTATGGAAAAGACAGTCATGTGCTTTACGATATTAAATACATACTTGGTTCAGACGAAGTAGACGGAAGATTATAAGGATCAAATATGAAATACCAGGAAGTTTTATCTCAGTTGAACCAGCAGCCGCAAAAATGGCTGGTAACCGGTGTGGCTGGATTTATTGGTTCCAATCTACTGGAAACTTTATTAAAAAATAATCAACTAGTGGTTGGACTGGATAATTTTTCAACTGGTCATCAGCATAATCTGGACCAGGTTAAAGACCTGGTTAGTGTAGAACAGTGGAATAATTTTACATTTATCGAGGCGGATATTCGTGACCTGGATAGTTGTAAAAATGCATGTGAAGGCGTGGACTATGTTCTGCACCAGGCAGCTCTCGGTTCTGTTCCACGCTCAATCGAAGACCCGATCACTACAAATGAAAACAATCTGACCGGATATTTGAATATGCTGGTCGCTGCCAGAGATGCACAGGTGAAACGCTTTGTTTATGCGGCTTCCAGTTCAACTTATGGTGATCACCCTGATTTGCCTAAGGTAGAAGATAAAATCGGCAATCCTTTGTCACCTTATGCAGTGACAAAACTGGTCAATGAGTTATATGCAAAGGTCTTTGCACGTACTTATGATTTTAAGGTAATAGGCTTAAGGTATTTTAATATTTTTGGCCAACGACAGGATCCTAATGGTGCCTATGCGGCTGTTATCCC
>JAOUQA010000350.1 GCA_029879605.1 Gammaproteobacteria bacterium | reverse complement strand
TTCATGGCTCGCTCAGCTGTTAAACGGGTGTGAGTATCAGCGTGATTGAGGGGTTTGATTAGATTGAGTATTTGCGCATCATTTTCGCGGCATTCAATACCAACGGCTCCCTGGCCAACGGAGGGCAGACTCTGTTCGGGTGTAATCCGGGAGCGAATACGGTCAGCGAAACCCAGGCGGATAAGGCCTGCTGATGCCAGGATGATGGCATCATAATCACCATTATCCAGTTTTTGTAAACGACTGTTGACGTTCCCTCTTAAATCGAGCATTTGAGCATCTGGCATAATATGCTTGATTTGCAACTGGCGGCGCAGACTGGATGTGCCTATGCGAGCATTTGAGGGCAATTCTTCCAGTGATGCAAAATTATTAGAAACAAATGCATCTCTGGGGTCCTCTCTTTCCATTATGACGGGAAGATGCAGGCCAGGTGGAAATGCCATTGGTACATCTTTCATTGAGTGAACGGCTATGTCAGCAGTTCCATCCAGCATACCCTGTTCCAGTTCCTTAACAAAAAGTCCTTTTCCCCCTACTTTGGCCAGAGGAGCATCTAGAATTTTGTCACCTTTGGTGGTCATTTTCATGAATTCAATGGTTAATTCTGGATGATAGTACTTTAGCTGGCGGGCGACCTCTTCAGCTTGCCATAAAGCAAGAGGGCTTTTGCGAGTTGCTATGCGAATTGTTTCAGACATGATGTAGTAATTGAAAAGTATAAAGCCAGAAGTTTATCATTTTTATGCAGGCCAGGTTAAATACCAGAGAATAAATAAGCCAAATTATAAAACTTAGACCATAGATTTAATTTTTTTACGTACGTGTGGTAAATGACGACGTGAGATTTCAAGCTGATCTGGGATATCGAGTAGAGTAATCACATGTTGACCATCCGTTGTTTTCTCAAGTCCGGTTATGTATTGATTAGATACCAGGGCATTACGGTGAATGCGTGTAAAATAATCGCTAAATTCCTGTTCCAGGGATTTTAGTGGTTCTTCAATGAGGTGTTCGTGTTTGGCCGTTTTTAAAGTAACGTATTTATGGTCCGCAAGAAAATAATAAATGGAGTCGACTGGTATAAGCTCCAGTGAACCGCGTATTTTTACACATATATTCTGTCGAATATTCTCTAGTTGTTCAGACTGCTTAATTTGTTGAAGTTGTGGCCGAGTAAGTCGCCTGGCAGCCTGAAGCGCATCAGAGAGCCTTTCCTGTTTTATAGGCTTTACCAGGTAATCAATCGCATGGGTTTCAAAGGCCTGTAGTGCGTGGTCAGAATAGGCAGTAGTAAAAATAATTGCTGGAGGCTTGCTCATATTATTGATGTGTCGAGCGACTTCTATACCATCCATACCAGGCATGCGTATATCCAGCAGAATAATATCTGGTTTCAATGCCTGAATTTTCTCGATAGTTTCGAAACCATTAGAGGCATCACCACAGAAGTTATAGCCGTCAATATTCTCAACCAGCCCTACAAGCCGTTGTCTTGCCAGTGGCTCATCATCAACAATCAATATTTTCATTGTTTAATTATTTGTTTTGCAGGAATTTTTAATGTAACCCTGTACTGGTTATCAGATTCCTCTACCTCAAAATCTGCTCTATCACCGTATAGAAGTGATAAGCGTTTACGAATATTATCCTGGGCCATATGATTGCTATTATTGGTGTCCATACGACCCATGCCACTAATTGGATTAGTTACAGATAAGCATAGACTATTGTTTACGATATTGATCTTAATTTGAATTAATCCACCTTGTTCAATCGGCTCAATACCGTGATAAATTGCATTTTCTACCAGTGGTTGCAGGCACAGGGCGGGTATTTCTATATCAGCATCCTGGGAATCTTCCTGCCATTCAGTTTGTAGTCGATCGCCTAAACGCAGGGTTTCTATGTCAAGGTAACTGCGCGTCAGGTCAATTTCATCTTTAAGACTGTGGGCAGTTTTTTCCATTAAGCTGGCACGAAACATATCTGACAGGTCTTCTACCGCTTTTTCTGCTTTTTGAGCATCAATATGGATCAGGCTGGCAATGGTATTCATACTATTAAACAAGAAGTGAGGACGTATACGGGCTTTTAGAGCCTGTATCTGGGCATGGCTCTGAGTTTCAATATTGTGTTTCCATTGAGCCTGGATATAGAAATAACGTAGAACAACAACTGAAATAAGAGCACTGATAGATAGATTTCTGAAAATATAGAAATTATGCCATTGCGTATCTATCTGGGAATAAAAGCCCATATACTCCCCAATGCTGATGACTAGCAGACTGACAACAAGTGTGACCAGGGTCATGATGAAAAAGCTTAACAGGGCAGTTATATGCATATCTAGATCATTTAAACGATGGCGGAGTACGCAGAGTAAAGCGGCATCAAGTAATCCTATCCACTGACAGAATAAAGAATTCATAGCCAGGTGATCCCAGAAAAGTTTGGAATCTGAAGGCATAGCCAGGGCTAGTACAAGTGCGAAAAGCTCGACCAGCAGGGCAAGCATGAAAACTACTGTGACATCACAAAAATTAGGCAGTAGTCCCTGGTCAGATTTGGTTGAATGTTGATTCATTAGTGGAGTTTAGTGGAAAACTCTGAGCTTACTTATGAGGGCATATAGAATAATTTTGATATACTGCAGGAAATCATTTGAACATTGATCAGACTATGAGCAAAAAATCTAAACAGAAACTGTGGGGTGGGCGTTTTTCAGAACCAACAGATGCCTTTGTTGAGGCATTTACCGCATCGGTAGAATTTGATCAGCGCATGTATCGTCAGGATATAGAGGGCTCCAGGGCACATGCACAGATGTTGAAAAAATCCGGTGTTCTTAGTAAAAGTGATTGTGAGCTGATACTGAAGGGTCTGGATCAGGTCGAAAATGAAATCGAATCAGGCAAATTTGAATGGTCCGTGAGCAGGGAAGATGTTCATATGAACATTGAAGCCAGGCTGACA
>JAOUQA010000001.1 GCA_029879605.1 Gammaproteobacteria bacterium | reverse complement strand
ACCGAGAAGGTAAAGGTATCACCCAAACCGTTATAGTTCGCCGCTGGTGTATAGGTCAGTGTGTCATTAGCAGTTGTGGTTGTGCTTACAACGATAGTTCCACCCTGTGTTGAGCTCGCATCGACAACATCAAAGGCCAGCGTGTCACCGTCCAGGTCATCGGCGATCGTGGCATCCGGCAGGGTAATCACCAGCGCCGTGTCCTCATTGGTCGACAGTGTCTTATTGGATGTCGTGGGCGCGGCCGTTACCGTAATATCCACCTGTGCAGTGCCCGAGATAAAGCCATCGCTATCGGTCACGGTATAGGTAAAGCTCTTCGCGCCCACAGTCGTTGGCGTGAAGTCGATCTTACCGGCGTTGATGACGGCATCGCCGGCATCGGCACCCGCGAGAGAACCAGTGGTTATTGTCAATGCGGTAGCGGTCGCATCATCTTCCACATCGGTGTCATTGGCCAGCACATCAATGCTCAGAGTACCGTCAGTCAATAACATGGTATTACCCAGATCATCATTGGCCACAGGCGGCAGGGCATTCACGGTAATCGTCATGGTATTGGCGACAGCCGAGGTACCAATACCGTCGCTGACTTTAAAGGTAAAGCTATCGGTAGCCGCATCCAGCGCGTTGTATCCCGCTGCCGGCGTGTAGGTAATGATTTTACCGGTGCCATCAACGCTCACTGTACCGCCCTGCGCCGAGGTGGCTGATACGGCGGTGAAGGTAAGGGGCTGTACGATAGTATCATTATCATCGGCGATAATGCCGCCCGGGCCACCACCGGTTGAAGTATCGATATTGATCTGCAGCGCTGTGCCGGCATCCGTGGTGAAGGCAGAATCATAGCCTATCGGTGCATTATTGACCGTATTTGAAATGGTCACATTCACAGTACCGGTACTGGTGCCGCCATCGCTGTCGGTCAGGTCATAGGTAAACGAGTCAGGGGTTGGATCAACCGTAATCGTGCCGGCTGTATAGGTAATGGTGCCATCACCATTTGCCACGGCTGTACCCTTAGTGCCCTGTGTATTAATTGCCAGCGTAACAGTCGGTTCTGACAGCGAACCTGGTGTGGGGCCGTCCTCGGCATCACTATCATTGTCCAGAACAGTGATAATGACTGCATTACTTGGTAGCACGCCGGCTGAGTCCGTAGCGGCAACTGGCAGCACGTTGTTGACGTCAATGGTCATAGTCATGGCTGCAGAGGTATTGACGCCATCGGTCACCTGGAAGGTGAAGGTGTCGCTAAGACCATTTAGACCCGTCGGTGGTGTATAGGTTAATGAACTTAAGCCATTACCCGTTACAGTACTGCCATTGCCTGCCTGGGCCGTTGCGCCCAGGTTGACAAAGGTCAGCGAGGCTGTTGCGGTATCACCATCTGTCGCAATCGCTGTAGATCCAGCACCTAAATCGGTAATTGCAATTACCTTCTGTACATCGGTGTTGGTGCTGAAGGTGACATTACTGGCCACCGGTGTCTGGGTTACCGTGATCGTTACACTACCCTTGGCAGAAATATTGGTATCACTATCTGTGACGGTGTATTTAATCGTATCAACACCCGAAAAAGCCGTATTTGCAGTATAGGTAATGGCCCCTGTCGCAGGGTTAACCGTTGAGGCGACACTTGCCTGGGCGCCATCGCTAGTAATATTGACGGTAACAGCGGCCGGGTCTGGCGGCGTACCATCGACGGCATCCGAGTCATTGGCCAGCACATCAATCACCGCAACGCCATTGACAGTGTCCGCTGTATCATCGGTCACGTCGACCGGGTTATAGGCCACGGTCATGTCCAGGTTGAAGTTGGCGTGGAAATTGGGGAATGGGCCATCGACCATTGGAATGCCGGGAATGTTATTGCCGTTACCATCAGTAGACGTAATGTTCCAGGCACGCACCAGGGTCATGGTAGCGTCACAGTAGATGCCAGCAGGACAGCCGCCATTATAGATCACCGGGGTAATGCTGCCGCCAGCTGTGTTAAACGATGAATTAAAGTCGGTGTTATAGTTCCAGACCACGGCCACGTCGATATTCGTCGATGTGCTCCAGTCGAACAGCATGTGAGCGCCTAGCTGGCCGGGATTAACGGTAAAGGTCAGGTCAGGCCCCTCGATGGTATCGGTGGTGCCATTAGCGGGACAGGAGGTGGTGCCAGCGGCAATCTGCGTGCCATCACAGTCAGTATCGACCGTATAGGTACCGGGACCAAAGACCCTGGCATGATGCGCGGTCCAGGTGGGGCCCAAAAAGGGCTGTGTCGAGGCCAGCGTGATACCGTCAACGTCTGTACAGGCGACACTATCACAGATTTTTGAGTCATCGAAACTACCATTGACGTCAGTGGCACCACCGGTAAGCGCTCCCGTAGGAGTAAGCATGGTGAAATTGCCTGAACTAAAGGTATGTGTTGCGGCAGAGGCATTGTTGGGTAGTGATGTCAGGGCTAGCAGACAAACAGCGATCGACTTCGCCGAGATAAGACCATTCATTTTTTTATATAACATCACTTTATTCCTCAACCTCTTGAAATTTCAATTATTTATTTAGCCTGCATAACAGGCTAAAAACATATGTTATTAATTTTGAGCATATTCGGGGCAACAGGCCAGAAATGCCTCTTTTTTATAATTATTATCTAGATCTGTTTCTAGATCAGCCTGTACCTCGCCCAGTGATCGACTCGGATCTACATGGCGCAGGCCGTCAGCTGATTTTTTCTATTTCAGAGATACATACTTAGAGCGCCCACACTTATGGCTGGTATGCTGTGTGTCTACGCCGGGAATGTCATCTGAAGTGAATCAAACCATCCAAATCAAGCGGTTTGATGTTATCGGCGGATATCAACAATGTCAAGATAATTACCCACGCCAAAGGCGGGTATTTACTGCCCTAAACACAAAATAAGTTATTGAAAACATAGACAAATGTAAAATCCATTACTATTTTTGCTTATTTATCCTTTTCCATCCCCAGTGTCCGCACCAGGTCATCGATATGGTTTTCGTAATTTTTCCATCTCTGGGTCGATCTTGTGTACATTTTCTGGCGTACCTGGTCATAACTGGCCGTCACTACACTACGTTTAGTTTTGTGGAAATCGAGCACCCGCTCATCCCATTCAAGCCCAATAAAATCGATTAATTCACGTGATATGGCTTCCTGGTTTTGTACCAGCTCTTCATACTGAACCTCATAAATCGGAACCCTGAGTATGCTTTTCCAGTGCTGCATAACACGTTCGTATTCCTTGTAATAAAAACCAAGGTTTTCCAGGCGCGTTGCGTAATTGTGGCTTTCGTCAAAATTCTGGAAATAGATAGACAGGCACGTATCTCTCGGATCACGTTTACAGTGAATAATTTTTGCATGGGGAAACATCAGCGAGATCAAACCAAGGTAGAGGAAATTAGCTAATGTTTTGTCAACGATACGCAAAGCTGTGTCGTTAAGCTGGTTTATTTCATCGAGATACGTGGCCGCCAGTGTATCGAGAATTTCTACCGTTAAGTTCGATAAATTACCTGGATACGCTGTACCCGCACCAAGATATGCCGATAGATTTTTTATAATATTGGGGAACGTGATAATTTCACCCGCACCGTAAACGTCTGGATGGCTCGATAAAATCTGCTCTGTTAATGTTGTACCCGACCTTGGCATGCCAACGATAAACACCGGGCGCTCTGTTTTTTGTGTAGAGCGCGGCGCCTGCATAAAAAAGTTCCAGTCGCAGCTTGTAATTAAAGTACTGATACAACCGGTGTGTTCGATTGTATTAAAAGTATCCTGCTTCTGATCATTCGCCTTCTTAAAACAGGAAAAGGCCTTGTCATATTGTCCAAGCTGGTCGTAAAGCTTGCCCAGGGCAAAATATATTTTGCTGGTTTTTCCAGTGCCATTTTTTTCTGCATCAAGAATCAAATCTTCGAGATAGTCGACTGCTTGTTCACAGCTATTAGAGTGCTTGCAGATTTTAGAAAATAAAATACCTACACCAACGTGTTTGACGCCCTGCTCTATATAATGCCTAACCCGCTCCTGCGCTGCATCTATATCGCCTAGCTGCTCATATAACTGGGCTTCGCAGGCAATAGCATCGAGGTTATCCGGCTGGATTGAAAGTGCTTTCTGAAACGATTCCTTGGCCTGGTCAATTTTATTTGTGGTCATATACAGCTGGCCCATTTCCATATGTACAGCAACATTCATGGGGTCTGCCATTTGCGCCTTTTTGTACGCGTCTTCAGCTAAGTCAATCTGCCCCTGGCCCAGGTAAATGGTACCAAGGTGATAGTGCGCATCTGAAATTTCAGGATTAATTTCAAGCGCACGATTATAATAATTAATTGCAAATTCCGGTTTATTTAATAACTGGTACAGCCTGCCCAGACCCATCAGCGCCTTCAGTATGTTTGGATCGTGTTCAATAACCTGCTTAAAGTGAGCTTCTGCTTCTGTCAGCTTTTGCTGACTAAATTCGACAATAGCCAGCTCCAGCACCGCCTGTATATTCGTCGGATCAAACTGCAGAACCTTATTAAAGCTGGCCTCTGCCTCAGGCAAACGACCCAGTTTAGACAGGCCTGTTCCCAGGGCATAGTGTATATCAGGTGAATTTGGCTGAAATTTAACGGTCTCCTGCAAACACAGCACGGCCTCTTCAGCATAGCCTAATTGCCAATTGATGCGCCCAAGCATAGAGTATGCCTGTGCATCCATCCGACCACTTTGAAAAAATGGATCGAGTAATTTTTTTGCCTGAACAAAATCACCCTGCTGGCAAAGTACCAACGCCTGCTGCTTCGCAGCTGCAATATCTTCGAAAGAACTAACGTTCACTTAGAAAATCCCACCCGTAAAATCAAGATAACCTTTGTTGCACATGAATACTCTAAAAATTGCAATTGTATCAGAGCAGGTGCAATACCGTTCATAAAATCCTCTATAACAACGAAAATACCGTATTCTCAGTAAAAATCATGCAAAACAACAGAGTAAAATTCTTATATAATGGTACTGGAAAATTTGAGTCTATTTCCAAAAAACCTGTCGCTGCAAATCTATCGCATGAACAATATGAAACCACCCGACAACGCGGATAAAGTCACCGCATACCAGTTTTTTTCTAGCCAGGAATATCAAAAATCTGGCGCCGCTTTCCAGAAAATAACCAAAATAAATCCCCAGGATGATGAAGCATGGCTGATGCAGGGCTTATGCATGCTGCAACTTGGCCAGGTTGAATCTGCAATAGTTTGCCTAGAAAGGGCCATTGCTGTTAATCCTGACTCAGCTGATGCTCACTATCACTTAGGTAGAATCTGGCTCAACAGGGGCTGGACAGATCTCGCTATCAAAAATTTACAGCATGCCATTGATCTACGGGAAAACCATATCGATGCCCATCGAAGCCTGGTAATAGCACTACTCGCTTCAGGTAAGTTTCTGGAAACGATCGACGCCTGTCACATAGCACTAAAATATGCACCCGCTGATGCCAATATTTATTGCCAACTGGCTGTTGCACTTGAGCATAGCAATCAACTGGAAGACGCTCGCTCTGAGGCAGAAAAGGCACTTAATATAAGCCCCGGCCATGTACGTGCCAACCTGATAATAGCAAAACTGGATAAGCGTGCAGGCAATCTTGAACATGCCCGTCTCCGTCTTATGACTGAATTAAATAAGAGCCTCCCCCCTCTGCAGATTGCAACATTGGCAGCCGAGCTGGGTGATGTGTTAGATCGAATGGGCGACTATACAGCGGCATATGAATCGTTTGATACTGGCAATAAGACCCTGGCAGATACAATTTCACCCGAACAGGCGGAGCAAGGAAATGTTATTCACCAGATTAACAGGCACATGCACTGGTTTACCCCTGCCAGAACAGAAGGCTGGGACAATGAAGTTCAGGATAATGATGAACCATCACCGATATTCCTGGTCGGCTTCCCGCGCTCAGGTACAACACTGACAGAACAGGTGCTGGCCTCCCTCGATTCAATTGTTCCCAGTGATGAACAGCCTGTGTTGAGTCGTCTGATCAGCGAATTACCCATGCTACTGAACCGCCCTTTTCGCTATCCAGAAGATCTTAATAAGTTGTGTGACGATGAACTGAAAACACTAAGGGCACGTTACTGGACACTGGTCGATGCCATGATAGGAAAACCCGAAGAAGGCAAAAGACTACTGGATAAACTACCTCTTAACATTATTGACCTGGGCATGGTTTACAGGCTATTCCCCGATGCACGTATCATTGTCGTTTTACGTGACCCACGCGACTGTTGTCTTAGCTGTTTCATGCAACCATTTCAGCTAAATCAGTCAATGGTTAATTTTCTCTCACTTAAGCAGAGCTCAAAATTTTATGCTGCGACCATGGATTTACTGGCACATTATCAATCCGTTCTTGGCCTGGAATTCCTGGAAGTACGTTATGAAGATATGGTCGATGATTTAGAAACTGAAGCACGCAAACTTGTCGAGTTTACCGATGAAGAATGGGACGACACCGTTCTAAACTACTTTGAACATGCTAGTAAGCGTGACGTAAGAACACCCAGTTACAGCGCCATCACCTCCCCGATCTATTCAAAGTCCATGGGCAGATGGCGCAATTATAAAACCCAGATAAAATCAGTTCTGCCGATACTCGAACCATACATTAAGGCTTTTCATTACTAGCACGACAGGCAAGTCACTGAGGACAATCCTCTACGAGCAATATGACTGCCATATTGCACGGTAGGCCTGCTCTATTTTGTGCGCAAAAGTTTTACCATCACTTAGCGGTGATTCAGACATACGTCGCCGTAGCGTCAAGCGCAGCTCGGATAACCGAACCTGGTCCGCTGCCAGGCTTGCAGCAATATCAATATATTCATCTGCAGTCGTCGCAGCAAGATCACGCAGACCAAGTGACGATAATAAGCTGGTACTAACACGACCGGCATGAGTATGGCCTGTTAGCGTAACTACAGGCACTCCCATGTATAATGCTTCGCAGCTTGTTGTCGTCCCATTGTATGGAAAAGTATCAAGCGCAATATCGATTCGATTATAGGTTTTCAGATGCTCTTCAGTTGTAGGCGCAAGACCCAGTAATTCAACACGGTCTTCTGTAACGCCATGCTGCTTAAATAAATTTAGATAACGCTCTGCTGTTGCATGGTCTGTCAGAGAAGGATTTTTTATCAGCAAATGAGAACCCGGTACTGCGTGCAACAATCTCGCCCATACCGCAACTACATCCAGATTAATTTTTGCCAGGTTATTAAAGCTACCAAAAGTAACAAAACCTTTTTCAATGATTGGCGGTAGCGCTACATCAGGACTATTGTTATACGGCTCATAGCACAGGAAACAACCAGGTAAACGGTAGAGCTTTTCGCTATAAAATTCATCCTGTCCCTGCGGATCTGCAATAACATCGGTAACCCGATAATCAATTTCCGACAGCCCCGTTGTCGCTGGATAACCTAACCATGTCAGTTGTATCGGCGCGGGCCTGGCGGCAAAGATTGTTATTCGATTACCTGCGGTATGACCAGCAAGATCAACCAGGATATCAATTTTATCCGATTGAATCTGCTCGATCGCACTGGCATTGTCCAGACCACTTATATCACACCAGTGGTCGGCCATAGCCTGTAGACGCCGGGTGATTTCATCTACACGTGGTGATGCTGCATAACACCACGTCTCTACATGCTCCGCATTATGATGCTGCAGTAGTGGTGCAAAAAAATAGGCCACCGAATGCATACGAAAGTCTGGCGAGACATAACCTATTCGTAAACGACGATCAGGCTGCTTTGATCTCGCAATCAAATCGACTTTATTAATACGGCAACTTTGCGCCCATGCCTGATGCTCTTCAAACAATGTCCTGGCCGAAATATCCGGCAGGTAATTCAAACTTAGCAGAAGATTTGAGTAAGCAATGATATTATCCGGCTGCATTTGCACAGCCTCGCGCTGCACTGCAATAGCCTCTTCGAACAAACCCTGCTGACACAGCGCAGCACCTAAACCATTCAGGTATCTCGCATCCCTGGAAATACCAAGTACACGCTTATAGGCCTCTACCGCTTCATTGAGATCGCCAGCATGAAAATAACAGGCAGCAAGATTACCCAGAACATCCAAATTATCAGGCACCAGTTTAAGATACTCCTGATACACGCTAATAGCCTGCTTCGGTCGACCACTGTTAACTTCTGCACGACCCAGTGCACGTAGCAATTCAGGATTTTTCATACCCAGCGACAAGGACTTTGAAAACATTGCCGCTGCATCTATAAACTTACCCTGACTGCTCAGAACATTGCCAAGGTTGAAATAACTGAGCGCATGTCCCGGCCTGAACATGATGGCCTTCTGCAGACATTGCACCGCTTCCTCAAATCTACCGACATTACCCAGTATGGCACCCTGCATAAACCATACATCTGCATTCTTCTGGTCTTTTTTGCTAACCTTATCGAGCAGTATAAGAGCGTCAGCGTATTTTCCTGACTGTATCAATAGCTGCACCTTTGCCAATTTTGGATGCATACTTGATTTTGAATTAGACATAAGCAGGTAAAATCTCAGCGCGTAATAACAAGGTAAGGAAAATCAGGATTATAAAATTTTAATCTATGTTGGCTGAAATTTTTTCGGCAGGTCATCGTTGCCAAATACATCAAGCAAGGGCGTAATGTGCTCACTGTAATTTTTCCAACGATCAAGTGATTTTGTGTAGACACGTTGTCGCACCTGGTCCCAACTGGCGGTAGCAATAGCTCTATCAGACTTGTGGAATTTAAGACAGGCATCATCCCAGCCCAGATCAAGAAACTTAATGATATTTCTGACGCAGCCTTCAAAATCCAGAACCAGATCTGAATAGTTCACATCCAGTATCGGCAAATCCAGAACCTGTTGCCAGTGCGACATCAATCTCTGGTATTCACGATAATAAAAAGCGACATCGGCCAGATCGTTGGCGTATTCATGCCCACCACGACTAAACTCCTGAAAAAAGATAGACAGGCAGCTATCTCTTGGATCACGCCGACAGTGTATGATTCGCGCCCTGGGAAAAAGCTGCTTGATTAAGCCAAGCCATAAAAAATTGGCCGGCATTTTATCCGTCACCCGTATTGCCGAGCCCGCCATTTCCGAGATTCGAGATAAATAGGCCTCTGCCAGCTCTTCCAGTTTTTCCTTTTTTATATTTATAAAGCGATTAGATTCATCGTCGACAACGGTATCAGCGAGCGCCTGACAGGCCAGCTCCTTAATGTCATTTAGCTCACCCGCGCCATAAACATCCGGATGACTAGACAGGATCTGCTCAACAAGGCTGGTGCCAGAACGGGGCATACCTATGATAAAGACAGGGCGTTCATCTGTGCAGCTGGTGTGCGATAAACCCTCAATCTTATCCCTGTCAAAATTTTCTATCAGGCTAGTGATCATGGCGGCATGAAAGTCGCGGTCAAAGTTGTTCTGTATAATCTGGTTAGCCTGTTGGTAATGATAAAACGCCTTATCAAAATCAGCATCCATATCGTAAAGTTTGCCCAGTTTGTAATGCAGTGAAATCTGCTCAGATTTACCGATAGTGCCCGCATCGAGCAGTAAGTGAGCATGCTTTTTAACTTCATCGCATTCATCAAAATGCCGGCTCAGGTTAGACCAGGTCAGGACAACACTCGACACTGCACTACCACTGTCAACAAGGCGACGAATCTGCTCATGCGCCAGCTCAATATTACCCAACCTGTACTGGATTTCAGCCTGCTCTGCTAATGCACCTATATTATCTGGCTGATGCTTCAGCGATTGTTCGATATACGCCAGGGCCATATCAAGATTACCATTGAGCAAGGCCACATGCGCGAGACCGTGGTAGGCATCAGATGGCTGCTCAGTGAGTTTGGCCGCCCTGCTCAGGCACTCCATCGACTCATCAAGACGGGCAAGATTGACATAAGCCTTACCCAGGCTCATGTTGATGTCATAGCTATCTGACATGGCGTCATAAGCCTTCAAGTAATACTGCACGGCCTCACCCCACAGGCTTTTTGCCAGACAGCAGTTACCCATACCAAAATTAGCCTGGGCATGGCTCGCATCAATATTGAGCGTTGCTGTGAACCAGTGCTCTGCCTCTGCCACTTTCTCCAGGACAAAGTAAACATTGGCCAGGTTATTCATAATACCGGGATTATTGGGAATCAGTTGCTGCGCAACCTGAAGGTGCTCGATAGCCTCATCCGGCCTGTTTAAAAAAATGCAGGCACTACCGAGCAATGAACGCGCCATGGGATGATTGGGATTGAGCGCAATAACCTTGTTACAGGCCATCGCAACCTGGTCGTAGCGCCCGGTTTGGCCATATATGGAGGCCAGCATCAACCAGGCATTTTGCGCCTGCCCATACTGTTTGACAAATTTAACCAGCAGGGCCTCGGCTTCTTTCAACTTGCCCTTTCCGAGCAATACTTCCGCTTTTTGTAATCTAGAAAGGTCCAAAATAAAATCTCGACGGTTATCTGTTGGCTATGACGAGGCAGACAATATTACCGATAAGCCCCAGAGGGCAAACAGTTTAACAAAATATGACCGATAGAAAACAAAAGGCCCCGTCTTGCGACGAGGCCTTTCTGTCTTTCCGAAGTTACCCCCGGATACAACCAATAACGAAGTTATTAGCTGCGACGGCGGCGAGCAACACCAACCAGACCGATCAGACCAGAACCCATCAACCAAACGGCAGCTGGAACTGGCACTGCAGAACCCAGAGTACCTGTAAAGGTTGGGTGGAAGCCTGGGAATGCAGCTGAAGAAGGCATGATGGTTGTAGAAACAGAAGCAACAGTCAGAGTGCCGTTACCGTTGTCTGTAACATCCCAAGTTGCATCAACAGGAATGTTCAAGTTAACACTCCAGTCGAACAGCATGTTAGGAGTAACACCTGGAGTTGGGTTACCGTAAGTACCATCACCATTGTCAACGAAGGTTACATTGTGAGCTGTCCATACAGAAGCGTAGAATGTAGTGGTGTTAGCAATTGTGATTGTGCCAGCACCGAAATCCCATGACCAAGCCTGTGGAGCTGTTGGAGCACCTACTGGGGCAAAACCTGGTGAGAACATTGCGAAGCTGTAAGTACCTGTCCATACGCCAGTTAAACCGGCAGTACCCGCATCAGCGGTTGCACTTACACCCAGTGATAAAGCAACGGCTGTTGCTAGTAACGATCTTTTCATTTTTTGATTACCTCGAAATAACTATTAATAATTTTTGTCGACATTTTTAGATATGATCATATGTCAGTGCTTATACAAGCAAATCGTATGCCAATTAATATTCCCCAACTGATATCAAGCAGTTACCATTTCATTTTGAATTTAGATCAGCGCCAATCCCACACTATGTAAATAAAATCGACACATCATTACTTAATAAATTAAATAAATTATAACTTATATCTATTTGTTTTATATATGTTTTACTTATACATACGGCTTTTATATGGTTAATTTGAGAAATGGAAAGAATTCCGAACCCTCAAAAACTTTGCCTGTGCCCACTGCAGATAATACCCGCCCCACCCTGATTATCAGTAGATTATTCTGCATTTTCAGGGGAGCCAATCATTATTTAATGGACCAAAATCGGCTTAAACTGTCTGTGTTTGTCTTAAAAACCGACGTTCAGGAGGCCTGAAGACAAATTTTTTGCCGCCAAACGTGGTAATATACGCCAAAAATTATAATGGCTTTAGTACGTAGAAACAGCATAATGCGCACCATCCATAGTGGCAGCACTGCCGTGTATTAATATCCAGCCTCAAAATTAACATTATGCGCACCGCTTATATAGTATCTTGTCAGTGCGGTTCGGAGTCTTGAGTATGAACGATAGTTCGATTGTAAATCTTGCTGAGCAAGCCCAGGCTTGCCTGATCAACAACCAACTGGATAAGGCCAAAGACCTTTATGCAAGGCTCTGCCATATGGATAGCAACAATGAAGAACACTGGTTGACCCTGGCCGCCCTGAAAGGTGAGGCAGGTGAAACAGATGAAGCCCTTAAGTGCGCGGATAAGGCCATCGAGCTGGATGAAACTTATGTTGAGGCCTATTTAACCAGGGCTCACCTGCTACACCGAACAGGACAGATCGAAGCAGCCTATGAAAGCGTTCTGAAAGCCGTCGAGCGTGATGATGAATATGATGAGGCCCTGTTGTTTATTACCGGTCTCGCAGGCCAGTTAAAACGTTTCGATGAGGCTGAGCACTGGGGCCAAAAAGCCATATCAATAGTGCCAACCAATGTAGATGCCTTAGTTAATCTAGGCAATGCCAAATATGCACTAGCCAAATATCAGGAAGCTGAAGCGTGTTACAAAAAAGCCTGTGAGCTGAATACCTCCAATCAGGAAGCCATTGTTGGCATGGCCAAATCAATGTCTGCCCAGGACCAATCTGATGCTGCCCTGTCAGCCTTGCAGCCACTGGTGACAGAGGCAGTTGATAACTATCGCGCTGTAGATACTTATGCATACTGCCTGATTAAATTAGGCAGGGATGATGAAGCCTATAAGCTATTAATGAGCATCATCAATAAGTATCCCAATTTTGTCTTTTCCTACCTTCATATTGCAGATATCCTGGAACGTCAGGGCGATTACATACAGGCCATCACCTATTTGAAACAGGCTGTTGATAAAAGTAGCGAACCTTTGGAAGCCCTCGGAGAACTGGCTCGGTTATATTGTGAATATGGTATGCCAAACCAGGCAGTAGATTGCTGTAACAGGGCTCTGGATCTTGATCCCGATAACAAAGTTGCCCGCCTGTTTAAGGTCACATCACTTGCCAGCGCATCGCGACATGAAGAGGCCTTGAAAGAACTTGAGATTCTATCTTTGAGCATGCCCGATGATTCGAAAATACTCGGAACAAAAGCAAGCCTACTGGAGAGGCTGGGTAAACACGATGATGCCTACCAGATAGTAAAATCATCAATGCAAGATGGCAAAGTGCCGGCAACGCTCGCAAATGTATTTGGACGCCAGTGCCATAAATATAATGAATGTGAAAATGCTATAGCCAGCATCAATGAAGCACTGGAAAGAGCGGATTTGAGCGTTTCATACCGTCGAGATCTATTATTTACCCTTGGCAGACTGCATGATCGCCTGCATAACTACCAGTCTGCATTTGACACTATACAGAAAGCCAATGAACTGAAACGCTGTAGTTACGATCACGCTAAGACCATCGAACTATTTAATCAACTAGCTAGTTCGGAAATAACATCACTGGCTAAACAACCACGCGAAATTAACACAACAGCGCGTATACGACCTGTTTTCATCGTAGGTATGCCACGCTCAGGCACCAGTCTGGTAGAACAGATTATTTCAAGCCACCCACAGGCACTTGCTGGCGATGAGCGTAACGAGATACCTTCTATTATAAGACGCCTTCCTTCTATGGACGGCATAGGTGGCACTTATCCTGAATGCCTGGCGCGTGTAACTGCCGATCATATTAATCAAACATTGTCTGCATACGAAGAGTTTACCAACAGTTTGCCCGCAGGTATCAGTATTTTGACTGATAAAATGCCACAGAATTTCCAGCATATTATTTTTATCAGGATGCTATTTCCAGATGCCCGTATCATTCACTGCGTACGTAATCCTATGGATACTTGTTTGTCGATCTATTTCCAGGAATTCGCAGGCCATCACGACTACGCCTACAATCTTGAAAACCTTGGCAGGTATTACTCAGCCTACAAGCACCTGATGCATCATTATCGAGATGTCGACAATATCCCCTTCCTTGAGGTTGTGTACGAAGATCTGGTGGCTAATACTGAAGCAGTATCACGCAAAATGATTGAGTATTGCGGGCTAGAATGGAATGAGCAGTGTCTACGTTATTACGAGTCTGATCGTGTTGTAAGAACAGCCAGTTATGACCAGGTTAATAAACCTATTTATACTAGCTCTATAGAAAAATGGAAGCACTATACATCCCAGCTTAAACCCTTAGAGAAAGCACTCAACGAAGCTGATTAAATCCTCACTCACTGTTGAAACAGCATTTCAGTCTTTTTTGGAAATAGACATGTCACATGACGAACGCCTGTCAATAAATGATATTTTAAAGCTTGCCATTCAAGGCTATTCATATGAGCTTAAAATGCTAATTAATTTATTTCAATCAAGGGCGGGGGCGAGCATTGCACCATTATTTGCTAATTACAATGCCTTCCTACATGAGAGACGCTCGGCCATTCTGGGAAATAATTTATTAGAGTTACTTAGTAAAGATAACTTAATCGATGCTTCCGTTGAACCTGTTAGATCTAACCATTTATTTACCTGCGTTAATCTTGCAGCAAGCTGTGAAGTTTTTAACGGCTGGTCAATTCCCCTTAGTACAGTTGATATCAGCATGTCAGATGAATTTTTAAACATGGCCATCACTAGTGCCATAAAAACGCAGCCAACTCTGGGGCAGAATATGGCGGTAAGGCTCAATAATGCAGACACTATTCGAGTCATACAGACATTAAAAATTCTCGGTCTACTAACTATAGCTCCAGAGCACTATCAACTGTCAACCGGAAGCTCCATCGGTATCCGAGACCGGGTTGCAACTCACTTAACACCACATATTGCAATGAATCCTTTGACAAGTGGCGCCCCTATCAAGCTGAGCACGATTCAATCACATGCCTATGACATCGTGCTAATTGATAATGATATAAATATGAAAGACACTTATGAGCACCTTAATAGCCAGAAAAATATCCATGCTATTAACAAAGACGTATACATCGGCCTTGATGAAGTTTCAGAGGCAATTGCATGTAATGCACTCAAACCCAGAACATTAATAACAGCATACCGACTTGAGCCCAGGGCTTATACGGATATACCCGGCTATATAAGCAGTATTGGCCGTGTTATAGATTCTCAGGCAGACTTCATAACCACAATAGGCTCAGGCGATACAGACCAGGAATTTATTGACAGGAAACGGGTTATAAATGATTTATATAGTGAGCTACTTAATAGAGGAATGAAGCCGATACGGATTAAAATGTACAGCGGTGACTCTCCTCAGGAACAGCGCTCAAACCCAACATTTGGACTAAATCAGTACGCATCATATGAGATCTTATACTGCAAGCTATCTAAAGAACAACTCCAGTAAACTGAAATTTTTTAGTATTTGATATCCAGTTTGTTGATTAAATCGTATAAAGTTGGTCGACTAACTCCTAACAATTTGGCCGCCGGAGCAACTTTACCATTTGCATAAGACAGTGCTCTAAGTATAGCCTGACGTTCTACTTTTTCTCGAAGCTCAGTCAAATTAAAATTCATTCTATCTGCTGAGGTTTTATCAAGCTCAAGGTCTGATGCCGTAATTTGTTTACCATCACACATTATTACTGCTCTTTTAATACGATTTTGCAACTCACGTACATTACCTGGCCATCCGTATGATTCCATAGCTAAAAGCGCATCACTACTAAATCCTTTTAACTTACTACCCTGTTCCTCGTTATATTCATTGAAAAAATATTTAGCTAACAATATTATATCGCCCTCACGATCTCTTAATGGAGGTATTTCTATCGGGATCTCACTGATCCTGTAAAAAAGATCTTCCCTGAATTCTCCTTTCTCAATCTTTTCTCGCAAGTTTTGATGTGTTGCACAGACTATACGTACATTTACTGGTATTGGCTTATGGCTACCAATACGCTCAATGACTCGCTCCTGCAAAAAACGCAATAACTTTGCCTGCAACGAAAAAGGCAAATCTCCCATTTCATCAAGAAATAACGTTCCACCATCAGCGTATTCAATTTTACCTATCGTTTGTTTTACCGCTCCTGTAAATGCGCCTTTCTCATAACCAAAAAGCTCACTTTCTAATAAATTGTCAGGAATTGCAGCGCAGTTAATTGCGACAAAATTACCCTGACTACGCCTTCCCTTCACATGAAGCCCACGCGCACAAATTTCTTTACCAGTTCCACTTTCTCCGAGTAATAATACTGTTGCATCTGACGGAGCAATTTTTTCTATAGCCTTACAGACACTTTGCATCTGCGGGCTACAGGCAATAACTCCATTAAAATGCTCATGTTTAGAGGTGTCCTGTAAAACCCTGTTTTCTCTTTCTAAATCATGCAACCTGAATGCACGCCTGACAATAAGGCTAAGAATCTCCGGTTGGAAGGGTTTTGAGTAAAAATCATACGCACCAAGACCTACAGCTTGTACAGCATTCTCTTTCTCGTCCTGTCCTGTAACTACTATAACCTTGGTATTTGGATCAATCTCTAATATTTGCTTAAGTGTAGCAATGCCTTCAGACACATTATCTATTTCAGGTGGCAAACCGAGGTCTAATGTAACGACTGCTGGCTTATATAATCGAATTTGTTCAAGTGCGCTTTCACGATCCTCAGCAAGCAATACATCATAATCTTCAAAGCACCACCTGATTTGACTTTGCAAACCAGGATCATCTTCTACTATCAGCAATCTATTGTTATCTATGGACATCAGTTATGTTTAACACAAAAAATAAGTATTGTCGAAATATTTAACATAAAAATATATTATTTCTTAGCTGGAATCATGACTTTAAAAGATGTGCCAACACCTACCTCACTTGCTACATCAACCTTTCCACCAAAAGAAGTGATAATTTCTCTAACCTCATAAACTCCGATTCCCATACCTCTACCACCTTTTGTTGATTTAAAGGGCTTAAACAATTCATTTTTTATATATTGATCTGACATACCACAGCCCGTATCTTTCACCTCTATTACAACCCATCCATCATGAGTTGAAAGTATCAAATCTATTCTGCCGTCACTTTCAGTTGCATCTTGTGCATTCTGAATAAGGTGTCCTACAATCGAAAAAAGCTGCTCACGATCACAGACCACATTACATTGCTCATCCTTACAAGTTAATATAGGAGCTGGCATAACACCAGCATTTTTTCTATTAATAACAAGCTCATGTAATAACTCAATAATATTCACTATAATAAATGGCTTATTCACAGATTTTCCCTGCAACATATTCATCATAATGTTCATTTTATCTACGGAATTTATAATTGTCTTAATTACATCATCTACAAATAGTGGATTTGCCTTATGCTTTTCCGCATTACTAGTAATTAGCGACAACTGGGTAACAAGATTTTTTATATCATGAACCATGTAAGTTGATAGTTTATTATAATTCTCAAACTGTCTTGCTTCAGCTAAAGCTTCTGAGACTTCTCGCTGCACAATAAATGATGCTGCTTGCCTTGCAACTGTATTTAATAAATCGCTATCTTCCCAGTTAAAATGTTTATTATCAATTCTAGAGTGATTAAGCACGATAAATCCAATCAAATCATCAATATGTATTAGTGGAACTATTAACCAAGCTGATACCTCATCAACCCATGATGGCAGCTCTAGACAACCAAGTCGCTTATATACCTCTGGAGCCACATAAAACTCATCGACACTGATAACAAATTCATTTTCAGCCATAAACTGCACCAAAGACGACTCAGCCAATTCTTTATCATTAACCATTGGCATATGATATGTTTCAACGCACTCATACAAACCATCATGTTCATTATAAAGCCATAGCATCCCACCTGGGCTATCAATAATTTGAGCAATAGAAATTATTGTCTTAGTATAAAAACTTTGCTCACCTTCTGAACTAGATATAGTACGTATAAATCTTAACCATTCATCTCGATAATCGTACTTATAGGGGTAGAAGTGTTTATTAAGCAGAACCTTCCAGCGTGCACGTATACGCTCAGAAAAAAGAAACAACAGTAGAGATAATATTGTAAAAAATAATAGAAATGCTTGGGCAACTAATCCCCAACTACCACCATAGTCGCGCACATAATACCCAGCTATCCCCATAGTCATAAGATAAACTGCACTGGCCAGCAGTGTTGTGGTGTGGAACACAACTTTTCTTGAAATAAATATTTCTGGCGACCAGAGAGGGTCTCTTATAACTGCTATACCAATTAATGGAACTACAAGAGCATCTACAAATCCTCTCGCATGCCACAATGTTAAATCTATCCGCTTATACAAAAGCCCATCTGAATACATGTAAAAGTCAAAAACATACATTCCTCCCAAACCAAGACATAAAAATTTAATAACCCATCTCTGCTCAGGCTGCGTATTTCTATATAGCTGCTCTACAAGAACAATTCCAATTACAGATAATAAAAGATGACTAGCTAACAAGTAATTGAAATTACTGCCAAGTTCAGTATCGCCATCATGAAAATAATGGTACAGAACTGGTAACGTCATAAGCGAAACAAAGACAACTATGGACCCTATCGAGATAAAAAATCCATTTCTCGTAATACCCAGCCCATAAGCAACGCTCAACATCCTAAGAAGAAGCGTTATCCATGCAATGCTTTTAATGAACTCTAAAACTTGTGGCGTAATTAGGTCATAGCCCGTTACAGCCTGATACGACATTGAAAGCGACCAGATACTGCTTAAAAATGCAGCGGCCAGAAGAAGTTTTTTGGTCGGCCCTTTATGCTTATCAGTTACTAGAATCGTAAAGAATATAAAAAATGTAAGCGATGTAATCGAATAGCCAACTGATCCGATATTCATTATATGCAGCTTTTTCCTATGTTACCTGGACATCATACATAATAGTAAATTATCGACAATTATCATTTAAGCATCTTTACTGTAGCTTTTTAAGATAAGCCTCTGCTTCACTCTTACCAAAGAATGATATTTCACTTGTTACAGAGCGCTCTAAATATAATTTAGCTCCTGCCTCATCACCTGATTTATACAGAGCCATTCCATAATGATAATTAAACATCGGCACATCAGGATGCTTATCTACAACTGGCCTTATAATATTTAATGCTTCATCATATTTGCCAAGCCGATAATATACCCAGCCAACAGTATCACGAGTAACAGCCTGTTCGATAGGCATTAACCTATCAGCCAACTCTTTAGCACGTTTTAGACTATTTTCATCATCACGATGATCAGATAATAATGATGCTAGGTTATTAGCCAAAATCATATTACTATTATTTATCGCGTATGATTTTTCATATACTTCGATTGCTTTATTATAGTCACCCATATTTTCGTACACTTTAGCAAGAACTAATGACAACTTCAGGTCATCGCTTTGCCTGGCCAGTCCTTCCTGTAGAATATTGATGGCATTAGCATGCTGGTTATTAGCTATAGACAAATTTGCCAGCATCAGATAGGGCTCGTTCCAGTCTGGATTAATATTCCTTGCCTTATCCAAGCTAGACTGAGCATTAGCTAGATCATTAGAAGATATTTGGACATTTGCCAAAAGCATATATAACTCAGCTGACTCTCCACTTTCTTTAAGAGCATTCTGTATCATTTCTGTAGCTTCATTGAATTTTTTAGCATTGATATAGAGACGAGTCAGGTACTCTTGAATTTTTGATTTATCAGAAACCTTCTCATATCCCTTTTCCAACAAACTAATGGCTTCAGATATTTCATTTAGATTAATGTAATATGGTACTGACTCAATATATCCGCTTGGCATGTCTGAATATGCTTCAATCAATAATTCAGCCTTTGATCGCGCTTCAGAAAATCTCTCTTTCTGATTAAATAGCTTAGCTTTATATGTCAATGCATCATAGTTCTTTGCATCTATAATTAAAACACTATCAATTACTTTTTCTAATTCAGCATAGTTCTTATTTTTATCATGATATTTTGAAAGAGCCATTAGATTCTCAGCAATAGCTCGATTATTCTCATATGCCTGATTTAATACCAATTTAGCATGATCAGTTTCCCCTTTAGCGTTATGCAATGATGCAAGCAGTAAGTACGCCTGGATGTTTTCAGGATTATCCTTAAGAACAGTTCTTAACGAGATTATTGCACCGTCATAATCTTTAGTTACAAGCAATAATTTTGCCCTGACGAAATTTACATCTGCGTCATTCGGAGATATTTTAGCCGCTTCTTTAATAACACTGACAGCCTGATCGACCTTATTATTCATCATGTACAAATTAGCAAGATCCACTCTTGACATAATGCCTACTGAATCATCAGAAGAATCTGATATTGCTTGCAAGAATATTTTTTCTGCGTCATCAATTTTTTTCTGAGCAACATATAGCCGACCCAATGCAAGCTTTAACTCACTCATTTCTGGATACTTGCTAACAAGCACCATCAATTCATCTATTGCATTTTGTAATCCTTTGTTTTTTTGTATAAAGTCAACTAACACTAATTTTCTTTGAACGTCACTTGAATCCACTTCACTTGCATTTCGCAAAGTTTCCTCAGCCTTATCAACATTTCCGATTTCTCTATAAAAAACAGCTAATTTTATATAGTTGTCCAAATTATCTGGAGCAGCTTCAATAATTTTCTTATATAGGGCTTCTGCGTAATCATATTTACCAGCTATTTGATATGTATTTGCCAGCATGTATTTTAATGAGCGATCATTAGGGTTTCTCTGTATCCCCGTAGCAAGAACACCGATAGATTCATCATATGATTTTTCTTTTGAATAAAGCAGTGAAAGAAATTGGATATTTTCCACCATTTCTGGTTGCGACAAATATATATCTTTTGATATTTTCTTTGCTTCATCAATATTCCCTTGCTGCAGATAAATTCCAGCATCAAGCAATTTACCATTTATATTATTTTTATCATTAGCCGAAATAAAATCTCTTATCTCTATCGCTTTTTCTAAATCACCGGCTAATACAAGATAAAAACGACCAATTTTTGCTCTATAATCAAGATTATTTTTATCGTAATCCACAGCTCTTTGATAAGATATAAATGCTTTCTGATAATTACGATTGTGCTCATGCACCTCACCTAGCTTATAATGTGCATAGGCATATTTTGGGTCAATCTGTAAAGCATTTTGAAGTTCTATTCGCGCTTTATCATAATTACCATCAGCAAGCCAGCTTTCGGCTTTTTCTATATAAGCTACCTTTCTTTCATCTGCCCCACCACACGCAGACAACAAATTAACAGCCAACATTAATACGAATAATAATCTATAGTTTTTCATTATATTAAACATCCAATATATTCATAATTATTCTTAAACAACAAATATTAGTAGTACCGTTATATTAATAACTTTTGCCATCATATTAGCTACTACGGCGTCTCTCTTTATAAAAGCCGCTGCCTCTATAACGACTTACAAGCCCTGACCAATATAGCCTTCTCCCAACAAATAAAGATACACTTCTTGCGCTGCTTCCATTGGCGTCATATTTTGAGTATCAATCCTAATCTCTGGATTTTCTGGTATCTCATATGGATCACTTATACCTGTAAATTCCGGAATAAGCCCTTTTCTAGCTTTTTTATAGAGTCCTTTACGATCACGTCTTTCACATTCTTCAAGTGAGGTAGCTACATGAATTTCAATAAAAGCACCATATTGTTCAATATTTTTTCTAACTTCTCTACGCATATTTGCGTACGGAGCAATTGGCGCACATATAGCTATTCCGCGATTCTTTGTGATCTCACTTGCAACATAACCAATTCTTTTTACATTTATATCCCTGTCTTTTCTTGAAAAACCTAATTCACTAGACAAGTTATGTCTCACTACATCACCATCAAGAAGGGTGACTGGACGCCCTCCCTCTTCAATAAATTTTGCATAGATGATACGAGCCAAGGTTGATTTTCCCGAACCTGACAGACCAGTAAAAAACAATGTAATACCCTGCTCTGAACGAGGCGGGCACGCTGACTTTATTGCTGATATAACGCCAGGATAAGTAACCCATGTGGGAATATCCTCACCTTTTTGAATTGCATTTATGATCATACTATTAGAAAAATTTTTTATACCAGCATTATCTATTTCAGCTTCATTATAACTAACAAATTTTTCCTGATTTTCATTGTAATAAAGCTCATCAATATCAATAACTTTAATATCTAGACTGCTTTCAAATTTTTTTACATATTCCTGCGCGGAACCAGTAGGATAAAATCTTTTTGCATCATCACGTACGTTTGGAGGTGCTGCGTGCTCCTTACCAATAATATAGTGGCTACAGCCATAATTCTGGCGTATTATCGCGTTCATTAAGGCTTCTCTTGGTCCAGCCATACGCATAGCCATTGGCAATAACGACAACCCTACAAGATTCTTAGGGTAATACTCTAACATAGCTTGATAACAATGAACTCGAGCATGATAATGAATATCACCTGGCTTTGACATCCCAACTATAGGATGTATTAACACGTGCGCATTTGCCTGCTTTGCAGCACAAAGAGTGATCTCACGATGCACTCGATGCATTGGCTTGCTTGTATGAAAAGCCACCACGTTTCTCCATCCTGATTTAATGAACTTCTGTCTCAGCTCTTGAGGCGTATGACGTAAATTCTCAAAATCATAATGAAATGGTAATTGAATCCCATAAATAGGCCCACCTATATATACCGGCTTGACCGAATTGAGCAGGTAATTAACACCAGGATGTGACGCATCTACTGTACCATAAATTGACTTCGCCTCTTTTTCCAGATCCGGACGCCAAATACTCTGAACCTCCATAACTGCTGGCATGAAACCTTCAGTATCTCTTAGCGCTACTCGTGAACCAATTACTATGTTAGAGGCATGATTTTCGTCAATATCAAGACAGTATGGTATTGGCCATACAACACCATCTGGCAAACATGTATTAGCTATTACCGAATTATAAATATCTTCCGTCATAAATCCAGTCAATGGTGACAGTGACCCATTTAACAACATCTCAAGATCACACTGTTGACGTTGCGACAAGGTAATATTCACAAAATTTTCTGAATTAGCTTCTAATTCATATGCATCCGCTGCATCTAGTAGCAGATTTATTAACTGACCTTGGTAGGGGGGAGTTAGATGGTCCATAGTATATAAAAATAAGAAGGCTTTATAGATACATCATTATAATAGACCTGAAAACCACAAAGCTTTATCCCAATCTAGAATTAATATATGTATAAAAACAAATAATATTACCACCATCTAAAGATTTAATATCTAGCTTTATTCAATACTGAGCCAATAATGTTTGTTACTGACAAAATATCTACCGCTTTCTTTAGGTCAGATTGCTTAGTAACACCGTCTTCAATCACTAAAAGTGATGCATCAATACAAGGAGCGATAGACATTGCATCAGCCGTTCCAAGTATTGGAGGAAGATCAAATAGTATAATTCTTTTTGGATAATGATCTTTTAAAGTTTCTACGAGTCCACACATTTTTGGAGATCCCATCATCTCAGCAGAACTAGATATTGGCGCACCACCTGGCAAAATAATAAAATGCTCTATCTCCTCAGGCCTATAAAGTACATCTGACAATTCCATGTCACTTCGTAAATAATCACATAGACCATACTTTGGTTTTACGCCAAAGTATTCATGCACTTTTGGATTCCTTAAATTTGCATCTACCAGAAGAACTGAGTACTCAACTTCCTTTGCAATACTAATTGCAAGATTAATAGCAGCTGTAGTTGTTCCTTCATCACCAACTGGACTAGTCACTGCCAATGTAGACCAACGATGCTCTTCCATTCTTTGCAACACCTGCACTGCAAGAATATCATATGCATCTTTGTATTTATCATCCTCTAAAGCAGCAGATATTCTATTCTTCTGCATACTCTCTTTTGAACTTTTTACTGCCTTTGTTTCATCATATTTAACAGGCGACCAATCCATGCTCATTCGAGCACTTTGTGTATCACCTCTTTGTTTTTTGGCTCTATCGAGCGCTTGTTTTATTTTTTCCATTGATCGAATCCTAAAAAGTTATCAACCCAGAAATGATTCTATATGCCTAAAGATACGAAACCATAACACATCAATTCGTGCAATAAAAAAGTGTACAAAGACAATCACAAGAACAGTTAAGACTGAAACGGCTATCATTATTTTCCTCTGAGAGAGCTTATCAGCTTCAATATCATGCAATGTTAGCTGATATGGCACAATTGATAGTGGAGCAACATCTAGTATACTCTCTACACCATTTGCACCTCTAACAGTTCCACTTACAGCTTCAGCGGTAAACGCATAACCAAATGCCGCAGCTATAGAGAAAATCAACCCTATAAGAATCACTAATGGCCTATTGGGACTAACAGGCTCTTCGGGAAAAGCCGGCGGATCAATCAAAGTAAAGCGCTCTCCCTTGCTTTGCGATTCTAATTCAACAGCTATATCGGCAGATCGCTGCTTTGCCGCTATATCATGATGCAACCTCAGCGCATTTTCATAATCACGTTGTAATACTAGATATTCACGCTCAACCTGAGGCGCAATAAGCATAATTTTTTCTAATTCATCCTGTTTTTCAATCAACTCCTTTTTTTGCTCATTCAGTGCATTCATTTCACTCATAATCCCATCCAATTGAGATCTAAGCGTTATATAAGCAGGGTTATCTGGTGATTCTTTTAAGTATTCCTGAAGTTCATCATCAGATTTTTTTCTATTAGTATTAACTTCACTGAATTTCTTTTCCAGAGATGCAATTTTTGTTTTTAGAGCAGTGACATCAGGGTGCTGATCTGTATATTTTTTTGAAGTAATATCCAGTTCATTTTTAAGTGCAATCAATTCTGACGCCAGAATATCAGCATCACTACTCTTTTTGCCGGATCGTAAAGCATCCATTTCATTTTTTATTCTTATTACATCAGGATGAGATTCTGAGTATTTGGAAACTAAGGATGCATAAGCCGCCTCAAGCAACTTGAGTCTGGTTCCAGCACTTTGTAACAGCGGATTTTCCGGGCTAACCTGAGACAGCTGCCCTTCAAGATTAAACTTTCTTTCTTCTAGATTTAAAAGCCTTGTAGTCGTTGCAGATATTGAGGATTCTATTCTTTGCAGCATCTGCATATTAACCTGCTGAACCTCAGGCAGCATCTTTGCATTATTCTGCTTAAACTCAGCGAGCTTTTTCTCTAGATCGGCAATTGTTTGAACTATTCGCTCAGATTCACCTTTGAAAAAACCCGCCGTTTCAGATGCTTTTGTAGAACGACTTTCTATATTTTTATTCAAATACAATGACGTCAATTCACTAACAACTTTTTGAACCTGAGCCGGATTTTTTCCTGAATATGAGAGCGAAAATGCAATAGTCGCAGATGAAGGGCGGCCAGTTGTAGGATCTACTATATCCGCACTTATCAAATCCAGAGATACGTCATCGCGCATTCGAGCAATAATTGCTTCTGTTGTACGATATTTTTTATCATCCTCATACAAATTAAATTTTTCAATAATCTTGATCAAGTTAATTCTGCTCATCACTTGAGCCTGAATCGTTTGAATCCTTTCCGCCGCATAACTAGTTACAGTAGACATAACTAACTCACGAGGCACTTCTTGCTGCTCAATTAAAATAGTTGCGGATGACTTATAAATCGACGGCAATAAAACAGTTACAAGAATAATAAGGCTGACAAGTGTCGTAGCGATAATATACATCGCTTTTTTTCGCCTGCGCAGGATAGTAATAAAATCACGCAAATCAAGGTGTTGCTCTTCCACAATATAACCACTCAAATATAAACAGAGAATATAAGACGAATGTCAAAAAGATATTTTTTTAAAGAAATCAAATAGAGGGAAACACATACCTTATGTCCACATAGAATCTCTTGTAATCAATTGACCTATTAATGGAGGAAGAAAATATTTCTTTTTCTCCTGTAGTATACTTAGCGCGAACCTGCAAATTATGAGCCAATGAAACAATCATTTCTGGCGTGATCTCGGTTCTTGTATCAGAGTAACTTGACACATAAACATTTTTCTCCTCTCGCTCATCACGAATAATTGATAACGTCAGCCCAATAAGCGGCGTTGCCTGCATTCTAAGCTTTGCATCTACACTATCGCTCTGCTGAAGCCCTCCGACTGAACTTGACACATAATTACGCCCAACCCCCAAAGTTAGCCAACCTGCATCTATACCAGCATGATATGATGCGCCACTACTAGTAGTTTCCAGAGCTGTTACACCTGTAACCAGTGACCCAAAATAAGGAAATGATTGTGTACTCTTATTTTCGAATTTAAAGTTATTCGATCCTACTGATAATTTCGCCGTCATTATTTGCGTAACTGCATATCCATATTCAAGATTTGTTGACATAACCTGATATTCCGAAGCCCCATTATCAGACGCATAATCTTGAGCTGATAGATTCAAATTCAAGTTACTCCTTTGTGACAACTTGTATCCCAGAGAGCCAACCGCGGTATGGGTATCATATGAAAAAAACCTTCCAACTGTGTTGGCGCCAAAATCCACACTATTTAACGCATATGCAATTGACATAAATGCGCGCTCATTTATATTGTAGGTATATCGAGGCGCAACAGATATTGTTTTAGAATCCACCTGTTCTACACTACTACCTAATATATTTGTCTCCTCAGCACGCCTAGCCTGATTATAATAACTAGCTTCTACTGAATAAACACCCCTGTCCTGTTTATAAGCTGTGCCAATATCTATATAATTATCGAATTGATTTTGCAGGCGCTCTGAATATATTTTCTCTGAAACATATAAAGTAGATGTCGTTTTCCATTCATCACTTTCATATGCCAACTCTAATTTCGGCTTAACCGTATAAACCGATACGGTATTTCCTACTGTAGAATAATCTACATTGTCATCAAATGATGTTGAGGCGATAACATCTGCCTCCATCATAAGATCAGATGCATACACCTGAGCAGCAGGCGAACATAAAATGATTAATAATACTATATTTATCTTATTTTTATACATTGAAATTACCTTCAATAATGCTGAATTCTATTTTATGGCACTACTATCGTATCACCAGGCTTCAGCATAATATTCATCTCCATTTCATTTCCACTAACTACTTCGTCGTAATCAAATTCATAAACTTCCTTACCACTATCAGTACGTCTAATAATTTTTATATCATCTGAATCCGCATAAGGCGTAAGCCCTCCTGCAACAGTTAGTGCTTGCAATACATCCATATACTGTGATGTAACATATTCACCCGGTTTATTAACCTGACCAATTACATATACCCTGTTACTTCTAGACATCAAAACGCTTATTGTTATGTTAGGGTTTGGGATGTACGCATTTAGCTTTTTTACCATAATCTGGGTAAGTGCTTTTGTTGTTAAACCTCCTGCCTTAACATCCCCAATAAGTGGAAATGTTATATACCCATCAGGATTAACAAGCACTTCTTTCTGGAGATCTTGCTCTTTCCATACAGATATCGAAAGTTGGTCTCCAGATCCGATTATATAGGCATCTTCTTGAGCCTGAGCTAACTGGATGGATGTACAAGCCAGTAATACTAGTGCGAATAGATTAAAAATTTGATTCATTCTTTTAAAATTATAATAGAGTGTTATTTATATTTATCTTATTTGACATGCGTCCTCATATATATGTGGACACTAATCCAAATGCCCAAGAATTATAGCAGATACTGTATGGTAGTTAAGAAAATATCGCATTAGAATATAAGAATATTATTATAAATAATAAAAATAAAACGTAATGCCGGAAATTCACAAAAAGTAGGCCGCTAATAACTTAAACAAGTTAAATAACACTCCTCAATGAAATCAAAACTAGCGTTACAGCTGCAGATAACGTCAAATTATTTAAACGCCTTGTCATATTTTGAATAATAAGTTCACAGGCATAAAACAGAATAATAATCTGTATTGACATCCAGATAAGGCTATCTGACTGCACGGTGTTGTCATGCCCAACGCCAATTATAAGTGTCAGCATGATCACCAAGTAATCAAGTGGGGTAATCTTAAACGCCCCTTTTGCTGCCATGCGAGCCACCAATAACGCAAGAATAACGACAATACCAAAGTACATATATATTATGTGTCCTTTTACAAGTAACCAAGAAGGCGGGTTTGTAGAAAGTAAATACACGGAAAATCCCACGGTGACAAATAGAATCAACCTGTATAACAAAAAATGCAGGCCACTAAAAAATAACAAAAACAATAGCGCCACCAGCAAAAACAATGAAGACACGCCTATATCAAAAGGGATATCAGTAGACATAATTGCTGCCGCGATTAAGAACAATGAAACACACGTCTCAAGCCCTCGAGCTGAAATTTTTATCAAAATATCTTTTGGTATAATTTTTATTTGTAATTTATCAAGACTGGGAAGATTGTGTTTAATACCCCATTTTTTTCTCTCCGCCATCGTTAGTAAAACAAATATTGCTGAACAAACACCAAGATAAATAGAAAAAATCAACCAGTCATATGCATAGGGCATTAAGATCGCACATACTATGAGCAACATTTGTATAGAATATATAATCACCACTGCTTCATAATGATAGAAACCCAATTCTAACAACCGATGATGAATATGATTTCTAGTTGCCCTAAATAGATTCATGCCTCCTCGTGCTCGCAAGATAAACACAGCTAATATATCTGCGATAGGCAGACCTAATAATAAAAGAGGTAGTGCCGGACTCAATACTTCATTGGCTTGCTGCGTCAAAACGAGAACAAGAAAGGCCAGTGTAAACCCTAGGAACTGGCTACCTCCATCACCCATAAAAACCAAGGCGGGATGTGAATTGAATCGTAAGAAGCCAAATACACCACCTACAGTCGCAGCAGCAATAACGACAATTAGAACACTATCAAATAAATAACCAAGATATATAATAGCGGCAAGACTTAAAAGAGACTCACCACCAGCTAGACCATCAAGACCATCAGAATGATTTATCGCATTTATCATTCCAACTACAGCCACAACAGTGAAAGGACGCCCAATTGACTCAGGCAATAAATCCATACCCATAAACGGAAAATGAATAACATATAAATCGCCATAGTAAACCACCGTAGCTGCCGCAATAAACTGGCCAATAAATTTCACATAATGACCAATCTCTTTAGCATCATCCCAAATACCAAAAACTAACAGCACAATAGAGCCCACGAGATAAGACAGCACTAGATCATTGAATGGTAACCAGATCGCCATCGGCATGAGCGCACCAAGCACAATACCAATTCCACCCACCCTGGGAACTGGTGTAATATGTACTTTTCTTGAATCAGGCTGATCCATCATGCCAATGGAAGCAGCAAATCTCATCATAAGAGGAATCACCGCCATACTGACAGCCATAGCCATAAAAGCAATAATTAGATAAATCCCTAAGGTCGAATCAAACATAAACAGTCGCTATTCAGTGAGACACTCTAGTTAATAAATCCTAATCAGGTATATATTCAGACATATGCGGCCAAACAAGACGAATAAAATTAACCATTCTCTCATCTGCCTTATTAATATCTTCTCCAGAAGACACTGGAATCGCAAATCTCACCAAAGCTCCATCTGTACGATTAAGCGTCAGCGCATCCCAAAACAAATACCACTTAACCATATATTCATTAGCGATAATACGACCTCGTTGAGAAAACCAATAATATACAAGCTGCTTTTCATCCGCCTTAGCGATAATTAGTCGATTCACAACTTCTGATTCTGCAGATGGCAGTAGTCCTGTTATGGTAGAAAAATCATTAATCCTCCACCCCCCACCAGGAATACAGGATTTAGGTGAGTGTGCAGCCTGACCAGATCTCTGTGCAGCATAATAAGCAACATACAAGTTAATTGGACTTCCATGTTTATCAACATAATCTGCGATAACATAATCATCCAGCTTCAGCGCTCTTAATACTGGAGATTCAAGTACATCTCTATATCCCGTCCAGTTTTCAAATGAAAGGGGGAAACTACTAAAATCATTACGCTCAACAATCACTTCCTGCCGTTCATTAACCAAACCAACAGAAATACCAAGCATTATTGCAACGATTGTCATAATGAAATACTTACCACTTGGCAAAGAGATATTAAACTTAACACACCTACTCTCAGGGATATCAATTGCAAAGACATCCGATAAATTTTTTCCATTTGAATCAATCTTGAGTAACACCCACATTTCCAGAATCAGAAATGCCGTACAAAACATAAAAATAACCCAGCCTTCAAAGTCATGTAAAAACCCCTCAGCCTGGCCCTGCCCCCAATACTCAACCAATACACCGATAATACCTATTCGAAAACTATTCATTAAAACCGTAATCGGAATACTTGACAAGACCAGAACGACTCTCTTCCACATTGCAGCGCTATATATATAAGACGCTATAAGAGCAAGACTAAATAACGGAAACAAATAACGAAGCCCACTACATGCTTCTACTACTTGTAACTTATATGAGCCCAGATCAATAACATTTCCTTCAAGATATACACTAATATCAAACAACCTGATAAAGAAAACACCTAGTTGCGAAGACAATAATTGTAAATATGACGATAAGTTATTAAATAGAAATGCTGGCAGCGGGACCATCACAAAAAGCAGTAGCATTGGTGCAATCACGACACGTAACACAGCACTACCCATAAGCATATGAACTATTGCTATCAATACCATAACAAATCCATATTGCGTTATTGAGTGTGTCGCACTAAGGACACCTAACAAAATCAGCATCATAGATCCAATAAAAAAAATACCACCCAAAATACTTGGCTCAAATTTTGCTCTCTCAATTTCTTCAACTTTCTGCCATATGAAGAACCCAGAAATAAAAGGAATCAAATAGGCGTACCCATATTCTTCTTTTGAACTCCACATATTTTCCATTACCACCAGGCTTGCATAAGAGGCATAAAAAACAACGCCAGCAATAAGCAGATAGGTAGCAAGCAAAAAATAAATATTATTTAAATATATTGAGTTAAGTTTCATAATTTATTTATATATATTAATTAACAAAGATTTTTGAGAGCACATCATTCATATTCCAGTGAGCTTCAACATAAGCGCGGCCATTAATGCCTAGTCTATTTGCACTATCAGGGTTATCAGCCAGATATTCGACAGCACTATAAAACGCCTTAACATCACCTGGCTCAACAACCATACCGCAATCTGTTAGCACTCTAGAAATCTGTGAACCTTCTGCCGCTGTGGCGACTACAGGTTTGCCGCTGGCCATCATATTAGTCAACTTAGACGGCATCACTAAATCCTCCGCACCAGATTTCTGCGGCAACAGGTGTATATTTGCCAGATTTAGCAATTCATTTAATTTTTCAACAGGCTGCAGCGGGAAAAATACTACATTATCAAGATCCTTCGCAAAATGCTTTAAACGCTGATTGGCCGAACCGGTTCCACAGAGTATAAAGAGTATATCCTGCCTTTCTCTAAATAACCTGGCCACTTCAATTATGATCTCTAGCCCCTGCTTTTCACCCATGTTACCGGAATACAACACTATAGTACGGTTTTCTGGCAACCCTAGCTCGCGGTATAGCGCAGGGCGATCAAGCAATGGAAATATCAGTTCGGTATCAACCCAGTTCTCGAAAAGAACCGTTTTTTCAGCCGCAACGCCCTTGTTGATAACGCGATCCATCATTCTGTCCGATATTGTCGAAACCCTGTCAAACTTTCTCATCAACCAGCTCTCAACACTGCTCACCCAGAGTCTAAGCTTTTTTGACTTGAGCATACCCAGATCAAAGGCCGCATCAATCTCAAAATCTTGTATATGTAGCCAACTCTGTCCGCGCCCCAGAACTGTAGACAAAAGTGCGCCAGGAGTACAAAAGAATGGCGGTTCGACAACAAACAATATATCTGGGCGCCAGAAAATCCCCTGCCAGATCATGACAGGAAATGCGGTCAGGGCAAAACTGACCAGATGGAGCACTCTCTTTGCCCCGGACGGACGGGCCGGGACCCACAATGGACAACGAATCACCTTCGCTCCATCCTTCGTTTCAGTCATATATTTGTATGCTGAATATCCTTCAAAAACCTTCCAATCAGGATAATAAGGCGCAGCCGTCACCACTTTTACATCGTGCCCCGCCTCAGCAAGCCACTCTGCCATTTCAGCCGTATATTTTCCGATACCCACCAGCTCCGGCGCGTAATTTATACTATTAATGAGTATCTTCATAACAATTTGGGGTAATATCACCGTTTTGGGGCAAAACCCCTACTTCTAGCACCTTAATCCGTGCGGAGTATAATACAACCCTGACAGGGAAATAACCTAATCGAATGCGCACGCCGCTCGAAATACACTAAATAATTAGCATTTGCTTCCATGCGTATACTTAATATTATCTGCTCGACTAACCCACAGCTTGGCGGCGTCATCGAGTGGGTCAGGCAGTTTTCACCCATTGCTGCGGCTCTAGGCCATACCGTAGAAGTCGCCTCAATGGATAAAGATCGGA
>JAOUQA010000349.1 GCA_029879605.1 Gammaproteobacteria bacterium | reverse complement strand
TTTTGAATATGATGATATTGATGAAAAGAATTCGGTTGTATCTACTAATCTTATTGGTTCCTTTGTAATTAGTATCGTTGGTATTATGTCAATCTATATGATTGCACCTGGTCTGGTTGATGCTTTATTTGACGATGATGTCTCATTAACTGGATTATACCTTATTCTGGCTATCTTGTTGTTTGAGTTATCAAGTCAGGTATGTCTTGCTTATATACGTGCAATAGAGTATTCAATTTTATTTGTATCCATTTCTTTGATAAAGCTTATTATACAGGTGGTTGTCAATATTTATCTTGTTATGTATCTGGAAATGGGTGTGATAGGCGTTCTTTCAGGTAATCTTATAACTGTTTTTCTTGGCTGGCTTGTTCTTGTTGTGTTTACAATCAAACGATGTGGATTGGATTTCAGTTTGGGTAAATTCAAGTTAATACTTATTTATTGTTATCCATTATTATTAACAACAATAGTTAAGCTTGTATCTAATAACGCAGACAAGTTTGTACTAAATGAATTGATTTCTCTGCATGCATTAGGAATATATGCGCTAGCATTAAAATTTAGTATGCTTATAGAGCAGCTAATTGGAGAGCCATTTAGTCGATCTTATGGTGCATTTAGATATACCATAATGAAAAAATCGAATGCATCTCAGATACAGTCTAATATTGTTAGATATTTATTGATAATTTCTGTGTTAATTTCACTCATAACAGCTATGTTTATAGATGAAGTGCTACGCGTTATGTCTGATAGTGAGTTCTGGCCGGCTGCCGAAATAGTTCCATTGCTGATGATTGTTAGTATTCTTAGAATCATGATTTATCCTGCTCAAACTGGAATTCTTTATGCTAAAAAAACCAAATATTTCTTCATATTTTCTATTTATTCAGCAATAGTCAATCTTGTAGCTAGCATAATTCTAATTTATTACATTGGTATTATTGGTGCCTGTCTATCATTAATACTAACTGAAAGTCTTGTTCTTTATTTAACCCATAAGCGTTCACAAGAACTATTTTATGTAAGATACGATTTCAAGCCGCTTCTATATGTTGTTATCCTTGGTATTCTTCTATATTTGCCGGTTTTACTAATATCTGATTATGATGCTTTGGCCAGGCTGTTTGTTAAGATGCTGCTATTGATGCTATTTGTAACTATTATAATAACTCAACGAATCATTACTGATGAAGAATTAGGTCAGCTCCGATTCTATTTTGTTAAAATATTTAAACCTAAAGCAGTATAGATATTATGTTCCTGATTTATTTCATTGCTCTATTCGTAGCCCCACAATTATGGCTTGAGCCATTTGTGGGAATAAGAACAGACTTTATTATCTATCCTTTATGGCTTTCTGTTCTTATTATTAAAGGAAAGTTACCAGACTTATTTAAACTTAACTCGCAGGATTATGTTTATATACTATTGATAGTCTGGTTTTCCCTCTCAATGGCACTGAACACAAAGAATTCCATGAGTCATGACTTTTTAATTAATTTTATAAAATGGTTTTTCTTATATAGAATGGTAGCTGTATCAATTGATTCATTTGTGAAATTGAAATCTGTACTTAATACATTACTTTTCATTATATCAATAATCGCAATCCAGGCTATCTATCATAAGTACTACAGTCCAGATATGATGGGATGGGCTGGTCAATCACTAGGCTGGGTTGACTCTAGTGTATTAAGATCCGGTGGAACAGGTCGTACACAATGGGTTAATATTTTCGATGGACCTGGTGTTTTCTGTGTTATGTTTACTTTAGCATTGCCGTTTGCACTGCGTCTTTATGAGACTCAACAAGGTAATCGTCTTATTAAGTTATCCGGTATGTTGCTTGTGTTACTGATAGTAATGGCAATTTGGACAACTGGATCACGTGGCGGATTTCTTGCAACTCTTTCTGTATTTTCGTTTTATTTAATGACGAAGATGGGTATTTCTCTAGTAAGAATAACAAAAATTGGATTAATTGCAGCATTGCTATTTATCTTGGCGCCATCACATCTTACTTCAATTCGCGATGAAAATCGATCTGCACAACATCGTGTAGATATGTGGATCGAAGGTATTGAAATGGTACAATATAATCCAGTTTTTGGGATTGGTAAGGGTAATTATTCGTCATATACAGGTCGCTTGATTGCGCATAATTCAGCTATTGAAATTATGGGTGAGCTTGGAGTTATTGGTCTTTTCTTCTGGTTGTCTTTAATGTTTGTCTCATACAAAAAGATTATTAACTTTATAAACTTTACAGATGATGTCTATCATAAAAATATAATGATTTCACTTGGTCTTGCCTTGCTTGGTTACCATGTGAGCTCGATGTTTGTAACACTAGAATATGAAACTCTGTATTTCTTACTGGGCTTGATACGTAGCACAGATACATATTCTGGTCAGAAAGTAGAATATACATCCAATAATATTATGTTAGTAGGTATGTCGACGATTGGTTTTATTGTTCTTATTAAGTTATTCGTAAGTATTTATTATTAAAATATGCTAATTGATACCCTGAATAAATATGCAAATCCATATTTCCCTGCAAACAGCAGTAGGTCATCTGCACTCTATACATTCTCTATTATATTAAGAAATAAAGGCCTGATTGCGATAATTTATCATTTGTTTGAAAGGTTTGTATATAAGAATAACCTGATAGCACCGTTTAAATCTACTTTAAAGATTATTAATATACCTCTAAAAATGATTATGCTAATAATCACGAAGATCGATATTTCATATGACACTCAGATGGATCCGGGAGTTTATCTGTCTAATAAGGGACGTATTATTATTGGGGCTATTTCACTTGGTGATAACTGCAGGATATCATCCAATGTTACTATTGGAATGGATCTCAATGGTTTAAAGCCCACTATTGGAAATTCTGTAACTATTAGTGAGAATGTTGTTATTTATGGTGATATTAATGTGGGTGATTCTGTAAATATTCTTCCTGGAA
>JAOUQA010000348.1 GCA_029879605.1 Gammaproteobacteria bacterium | reverse complement strand
CACCGGGAAGGCACGGGTAATATCAGCATCAAAGCCTTCGTATTCTGCTCCCGCATCGATCAGCACCAGGTCACCGTCTTTAAGTACATCGCCATTATCTGTGTAATGCAGGATGCAGGCATTGGCACCACCACCAACAATACTGGGATAAGCCCAGGTCGCACCATTGCGTTGAAACTCATGAAGAATCTCGGCATCCAGCTGGTATTCATACAATCCCGGCCGACAAATCTGCATGGCTCTTTTATGAGCCTCCACTGAAATCTTTGCTGCTTTTTTCATTAAACGAATTTCATCCCGGCTCTTGAACAGGCGCATGTCATGAAGCAAATAGTCGAGGGAAACAAATTCATAAGGCACATGGGTGCCGGAACGGGACGTTTTACGCAGGGTATTGACCCAGTCCATGACACGCTTATCAAACTGAGGGTCCAGTCCCATGGTGTAATACACCCGCTCGCAGGTCTCCATCAGGCCGGGCAAAATGTCATCAATATCATCAATAGGAAAGGCGTCATCTGCCGCAAAAAGATCAATGGCCGCTTCCGGTCCATAACGCCGGCCATGCCACACTTCCTGCTCCGGATCCTTGTCACGGCAAAACAGGATGTACTCGCCCCTGGATCGCCCTGAAACCAGCACGACCACGGCTTCCGGCTCCGGGAAGCCACTTAAATAATAAAAATCACTGTCCTGGCGATAGGGGTATTCCACGTCTCGATTTCGCGTACGTACCGGTGCAGAAGGCAGGATGGCAATCCCTCCTTCCCCCATCATTCGTATCAGCTGTTTACGGTGTCGGGCATGGATTTTCTGGTTCATACACTCTCTCTGGGGAAAATAAGCCTGTATCTACATACTGTATCAGCAATATTCAGCTGTACAGCATGAACTGATATCACAGGTATAGTTTTTATTTTTGTCCTGATCCCGGCTAAATACAAGCCTGTTTTAATGCCTGGCATCCGACACGGGCGTTATGGGCTGCAGTTCTTCATTAATCAATAATACCCCCACACGAACATATTCATAAAGCTGCATATACGCATCTTCATCGTCCTCACCTGACGACTGCTCATCATGACCCGCCCGGCCAATTTCAACCATATCCCGAATCAGTTCAGCTGTATCTTCCGGCAGTTCAGCCTCCTGTTTCAGCCCACCGGCTGCCAGCCCGTAGGTAAAGCCCTGGCACCACTGAGCCAGCCCATCAGCACGTGCCGCAAGTGGCTGATTATCATCTGGCACAAACAACTGGTAATCAGCCTCTGCGTCATTGAGCTGCTCCTGGGTACTGTTAAACAGTCCAACCAGTAACTGGCTGGCTTCCTTGATAAGCATGTTTGCCAGGTCCAGGTCTTCAAACACCTGTTCCAGCCATTCACCCAGCTCTGGTCTGCCTTTACTGCAGAACATACCACAGAGCACACCATGGGCTTCCGCCGCCGACATTTCTGCATCTGTTTTATCCAATGCGGCCTGTAAGCTGATATAATCGGGTCTTTCAACCATAAGGGTATCCTGAATTAGAGAATAACTGGATTCTAACATGAGCTTTATTCTATGCAGTAAAGTTGACCATATCTAATTCAGAAACTATATTAAGCACTATGACAAAAGAAACTCAGCACAATATAGAAGCACTCGAACAAAAAGTAGAAGAGCTACTCGCCCTGACACGTACTTTGTCCGATGAAAACAAACAATTGAAAGATCAGCTTCAAAACCTGAAAACAGATCGCTCCAGTCTGGTTGCACAAAAAGAACAGGTACGCAACCAGGTTGAAAATATGATTGCACGTCTTAAATCAATGGAAACAGCCTAAAGCCTCACCGCTTTCCAGACTATTCAGATTTTGATGTGAATAACCCTGACCCCTCAACATTGACAATTAAAATAATGGACAAGGACTATCGTGTTGCCTGTCCACCTGGCGAAGAAGAAATCCTTAAAGCTTCAGCTGATTTTCTAAATAATAAATTAAAAGAAATTCGTGGTCGTGGATCTGTCATTGGTACTGAACGTATCGCTATAATGGCTGCACTTAACCTGGCTCACGAATTACTTTCAAGCAAAGAATACGAAAATAGTTTTAATGACCTTGGTTCACGTGTGGCTAATTTACAGGAAAAAATAAATTTAGCTTTAAATGAAATTGAAGTAACATAGACACACATCAAGGAAACGCGTTACTGCGTTTGTAATAATAAACACAGCCTCATAACCATGAGGCGCTCAGTAAAGAGCATAAGCGTAAAAAGTTTGGGTGTTTCTGCAGTGTTTGTAAGCACACTTTCAATACCCCTTGAGCCTTAAATTTCGACCCCGGGTATGAGTCTGTTAACACTGTGTGCATTACCGCCTGTGGCGAGAAGCCTTATGTGCTAACGCAAATTCCCACTTGAACCTCTGGTTCAAGGGTCGGAAGTTCTGCTACGGCACTGCGGTTTCACCCTCCTCCATTTTTACTATCACAGATGCCTAAAGAAAATAAAAATAATTTACGTCAACAACTTCGACAACAACGTAAACAGCTAAACTTTCAACAACAGGATGCACATGCATTTTCTGTTGCACAGTTAATTACTACACATCACACTTTTCGTAGTGCAAAACGTATTGCCTGTTACCTGGCAGAAGACGGCGAAATTGATCCTGTATATATTATTGAAAAAGCCTGGCAATATAATAAACAGATTTTTCTACCTGTTTTACCACCAACAGGTAAATCATTATTCTTTGCGCCCTTTACACCTGACACGTCTTTAACAAACAACCGTTTTGGAATTCCTGAACCTGTTACTGATTCAAAACACTGGGTGCGCGCCCGTGATTTAAGTTTAATATTTCTACCCCTGGTTGGTTTTGATACTTCTGGCAATAGACTGGGTATGGGAGGCGGTTATTATGATCGCAGCCTTTCATTTATCAAACATCGCAAACAATGGCATAACCCTCGACTCATCGGGCTGGCACATGAGCTACAGAAAGTTGAACACTTA
>JAOUQA010000347.1 GCA_029879605.1 Gammaproteobacteria bacterium | reverse complement strand
GCGATATTTGTTAAAGCTTCCTGAACAATCCTGTAAAGACTGATATTTATAGCTTCATCTATGATCAATTGTGCGCAATTATTACTAAACTTACATTCTGTGGCAGGATAACGCAATTGCCATGACTGTAATTCGGCTTCAATTGCGGCCACCAGCCCCAGATCATCAAGAATAGCTGGCCGTAACCGGCGCATCATGGAATGCACAACATCATAAACATCAGATGAAACAGCCTGAATAGCCCGTGCACTGGTTTCAATTTTCGAGTTGTCGTTTTCAACCAGGTCGCAAATTAGTTCCGCATCTGCCTGTATAGCGGTCATTGACTGACCCAGCTGATCATGTAGCTCCCTGGAAATATAACGACGCTCCTCTTCCTGAACTGCCAGGGATTTATGAATCAAAAATCGATTACCCTTTAACAAACTTCTATTTTCATCCTCAGCTTTTTTTCGCTCAGTAATATCGTGTAAAGTCGCTGCATATAATATTTCACCATTGACCGTTGTATTACCAATATAGAGTTCAAGAGGAAATGATTCACCATTTTTACGAACACCATTAATCTCGATACGACCGGTAGTCGTCTGCTTCCATAATTGTGTTTCAGAATTTACATCCGTTATTAGCATAACAGTTCCTTTCCCAATCAACTCTTCCCTGCTATAACCAAAAAGATATGTCATTGCTGGATTAACGGTATGAATAACACAATCAGCATCATAAGTTATCATGCCGTCCTGGGCTGTTTCATACACCACGCTTTCCCTTGCCATCATTGTTTCAAGACGCTGCTTACGCTGTGCAAGTTCGTCAACCATTCGATTAAATGCAACAGCCATTGTACCAACTTCATCCCTGACATTATCATTAACCATAACCGTATAATCACCTGCACCGACTTTTTCAGCCGCGCTGGCCAGCAGGCCGAGACGACGTGTCAAATGAACACCTATAAAGATGGTTACAATTATTGTTAATGAAATTTCACTGGCTGCGATAACAATACTTTTTATTCGAGCTGAATAGATAGCGTGTTGCATGTGTTCCAGTGTAAAACCCATATACACTCGCCCCATATATTGATTGGCGATATAAATATCTTCCTGCACGTCAAAAATATTATCCGTGACATCATCCGGGTGTTTATCTTCTTTAGGCTTGTTATTGATTCGATCCTGCCACAAATTAAAAACCGGCTTTTCATCACGATCCAGGACTAATAAATAGGCTAGCTCAGGATGAGTCGTAATATTACGCAGATACTCATCAAGAGAAGCATAATCGACTTCAAACAGGTAACTGCCGGATGTTTTTGTTATCTGCTGAAGCAGACTGTTAGCTGTATCGATCAACCGGTTAGCATGCGCCTGCTGAATAACGGTTAAATTACTCCACACCAGCAAGGAGAGCATAATTACTTCAATAATAACAATGCTACTGATTAATCGTAATCTAAGTGAACTAAATGGGAATAATGACATTGATTAATAGATTTCTTTAACAATCCACTCCAGGTTTTTGTATTCATCAGCATCAACCTTAATAAAACCCGGCCAGTTCAGATGCTTTAATAAATTCCGGCCTGTTTCAGTATTTTGCATATTTAAAAACACCTGTTTTATTGATAAAAACAGCTTTTTGTCTACCCAACTGGCTGTGCTGATTGGAATATGCGGTACTGATTGAGTAGTTGCAATAACTCTCATTTGTGAAACAACATCAGCCTTCGAGCGTCTATAAACAGGCAGCATGACAACGGATGCATCGCTACTACCTCGCAACGAACTCAACAGAGATGCATCATGACTTGGCGTTGAAATAAGCGTTAAATCATTCTCAGGAAGAATATCAAGCTCACTGAGTTCGACCCTGGCAAGCACAGTTGCAAGTGCAAGTGGGTCACTTATTGCAAGCTTGCGACCTTTTAGATCTTTTAAAGTTGTAATATCACTGTCTTTAGGAACAACGATAACTGCACTCATTCCCGGACGGTTAACTCTCACCACTGGTGTGTATCCTGCATCCCGTTGTGCCAGGAAAAATAGATGGGGTGCGGTAAATAAAATATCATAGCGTTTTTCATTATGTGTTCGATGTACAAATGATGAGAAATCAGGTGCTGTTTCCATGCGCACTTCAATTCCTAGTTCTTGTGACAAATACTCAGCTAATGGTGAAAAACGACGAATTAGTCTTTCTGAGCTTACTACCGGGAGAAAACCAAAGGTAAGATAAGGCCTGGCTGGTTCAGCCCTGCAAGTACTTTGTAATAAAATAAAAATTGCTAGCAGGAAAACAGGCAGCCAGAATTTTTGATATGTTCTTGAACCTGACATAACTCGTTATACTTGTATCATTTAGTTAAATAAATAAAAATTATCAAACTTAATATTAACCAGCATTGATACTACACTGAACTTTATATAAGTCTATAGCGCAGCCATACTAATACTAAAATTCAATATATATTATTATTTACTAATTAGATAATAATCAGCTGAGTTAATCTTCTATATTTGTTTTATCAGCATGCACATACTATTTGCTACCCAAGTTTATTCCGAATATGAGATATAAAATCATCGATATTTTTAAACTGTTCTATTTCCTGCTTTGTAATCCATAATTCAGCTACATTATTTTTCATGATGTAAATTGCAGGCAAATCATGATTCTGAAAATTATAGTGTTTGTCCAGTTCATCACGATGCAGGAACTCACATTCCACATCCAGTTGCTGAAGAAACTTTACCCAGCTAGTACGAATTTTGAAATAACCATGGGTTAGATTACACAGGTTACATGAATAGGTTTGAGGGGAAATTATTTTGTGTGCAATATCAGTGGCGGTATTAAAGAACCCGCTATCCGCATTATAAACAAATATTAATTTTGTCTGTTCACTCGTCACTATCGACCTCAACAGGCAGGCCTGCATTTTTCCATTCAGGATAACCATCCTCAAGACGCCTTGCGTTAATACCTTTATCACGCATGGCTGCAA
>JAOUQA010000346.1 GCA_029879605.1 Gammaproteobacteria bacterium | reverse complement strand
ACCAGGATGCACCAGTGCACGCTGGTTGATACATGTATTCTGATTAGAACGGGTGTACTTGGTTAATGAATAAATATCAACACCGGTTTTACCATCTGCTGCTTCTTCATCGTTCACTCGTACAACCACACGACTGGAATCTACAGAATCAACAACACCACCACGCTTGGCAACCAGTGCCGCACCTGAGTCCATCGCTACAGTACGCTCAATACCTGTACCCACCAGTGGTTTGTCTGCACGCAAAGTTGGTACTGCCTGACGCTGCATGTTCGAACCCATCAATGCACGGTTAGCATCATCATGCTCAAGGAATGGAATCAGGGCTGCCGCAACCGAAACAATCTGCTTGGTTGAAACATCCATATACTCAATGCGATCCGGCGTTGAAAGTGTAAATTCATTTTTATGACGACATGACACCAGGTCGTCTACTAATTTACCCTTGTCATCCAGAGTAGCGCTAGCCTGCGCAATAACAAAATTACTTTCTTCAATAGCTGACAAATAATGAATATCATCTGTCACCTTGCTGTTTACAACTTTACGGTAAGGCGTTTCCAGGAACCCATAATCATTGGTTCGTGCATACACTGATAAAGAGTTAATCAGACCAATGTTTGGACCTTCAGGTGTTTCGATAGGACAGACACGGCCGTAATGAGTTGGATGTACGTCACGTACTTCAAAACCAGCACGCTCACGCGTCAGACCACCTGGGCCTAATGCAGAAACACGACGCTTATGTGTTACTTCAGATAATGGATTATTCTGATCCATAAACTGAGACAACTGGCTGGAACCAAAGAATTCCTTAACAGCTGCAGACACAGGCTTGGCATTAATTAATTCCTGCGGCATCAGACCTTCTGATTCAACCATTGATAAGCGTTCTTTTACAGCACGCTCAACACGAACCAGGCCAACACGGAATACATTTTCTGCCATCTCACCAACACAACGAATACGACGATTACCCAGATGATCAATATCATCTACCGTGTCGTTACCGTTACGAATATTGATTAATGCTTTTAATACATCAAGAATATCAGATGACTCACCCAGCTCTTTACATAACTGCTGAGACTCTTCATCTTTTTTCTGCGCAAAGAATTTACCGTCAAACAGAATACCCAGACCGGTTGATTCCTCACGGCCAATACGACGGTTAAATTTCATACGACCAACAGCTGAAAGATCATATCGATCTGCTGCAAAAAACAGGTTCTTGAACAGGTTTTCTGCTGCGTCTTTAGTTGGTGGCTCACCTGGGCGCATCATGCGATAAATTTCTACCTGCGCTTCCAGTTGTGATGCAGTAGGATCAATTGCCAGGGTATTAGAAATATAAGGCCCTGCATCAATGTCATTGGTATAAAGAATATTAAATTCTTTAACGCCCGCTTCCCTGATTTTTTCAATCAGTTCCTCGGTAAACACACTGTTAGCTGCTGCTACCAGCTCACCAGTTGACTCATCAACGATATCATGAGCCAGGATTTTCTCATTCATGAAATCAAATGGTGCTACCAGTTTCTTGATCTTGGCTTCTTCCAGTGCCTTGATATGACGCATAGTAATTCGACGACCGGCCTCAACTATGACTTTCTTACCTGCCTTAATATCAAAGCTGGTTGTTTCGCCACGTAAACGATCTGGAACCAGTGGCATTTCAATGCCGTCTTTCGTTAACTTACATTCAATTTTTTCAAAAAAGAGATCAAGTATTTCGTGGGTTTCATAACCTAATGCACGCAACAGAATAGTCGCTGGTAATTTACGGCGACGATCGATACGTACAAAAACAGAATCTTTGGGATCAAACTCGAAGTCCAGCCATGAACCACGGTAAGGAATCACTCGAGCTGAATATAACAATTTACCAGAACTGTGTGTTTTACCTTTATCATGATCAAAAAACACACCAGGTGAACGATGTAACTGGGAAACAATAACACGCTCAGTACCATTAATGACGAAAGTACCTGTATCGGTCATCAATGGAAGCTCACCCATGTAAACTTCCTGCTCCTTGATATCTTTAACAACCTTGCTGTTAGCAGGCGCGTCCTTATCATAAATAACCAGGCGCATTAATACACGTAATGGTGCAGCATATGTCAGGCCACGCAATTGACATTCTTTCACGTCAAATGCAGGTGTACCTAAACGATAATTAACATATTCAAGATGCACATGACCAGAATAGCTAATGATCGGGAACACCGAACTAAAAGCACCATGCAAGCCATCAACGGAGCGCTCACTTTCTTTCTTATCAGCCTGTAAAAATCCACGATAGGAATTTATTTGCATTGATAACAAATAGGGCACATCGAGAATAGGGGGGCGTTTACCGAAATCCTTACGGATACGTTTTTTCTCGGTAAATGTATAGTCCATCGGTATTCCTCTCAACGTCAGTCTATGTAGCCAATTGGCCGGCTCCGGGCTGGAGCCACTCATTACATCTTTTAAAAATCAAAATTCTATATAAGCAGGAAAAGGCCGGTGACCATAGTCACCAGCCTTAACCCAGGCAATTAGAAAATCGCCTGCAAACAAGCCGTCTTACTTAAGATCGACCTGTGCACCAGCTTCTTCAAGCTGCTTCTTAAGGTCTTCAGCTTCGTCTTTAGAAGCACCTTCTTTAACAGTAGCAGGACAGCCTTCTACCATTTCTTTTGCTTCTTTCAGACCAGCGCCTGTGATAGCACGTACAGCTTTAATTACTGCAACTTTGTTATCACCGAAGCTTGTCATTACAACGTCAAACTCGTCTTTCTCAGCGGCAGCGGCAGCATCACCACCAGCAGCAGCAACAGGTGCAGCGGCAACAGCAGCGGCAGCAGAAACGCCGAATTTTTCTTCCATTGCTTCAATCAGATCAACAACTTCCATCACTGACATATTAGCAATTGTTTCCAGGATATCGTCTTTAGATACAGCCATGGTTATTCTCCAAAAAATAAACTTTTAAATCGTAAAACACTCAACTGAATGTTAT
>JAOUQA010000345.1 GCA_029879605.1 Gammaproteobacteria bacterium | reverse complement strand
ACCTGGGCGATCTTCTGCCAGCATACGCAGGTAATAAGCTGTTTGAAATTCATCCTGTGCCAATACCGGTATATCAGCCATCGCATCTGGCTGGAAACCCAGCAAAGCAACCCGGCTCTGTTTATCCGTATCCATAGCACGAGCCACATCAACCAGGTCGGCAACTACTGCCGAAGCCGTGGGCTCTGCTCCTGCGCCTGCGCCGTAATACAATGTAGGACCAACCGCATCTGCTTTAACCAGTACCGCATTCATAACACCATTAACATTGGCAATCAGGCGCTTTTCAGGGATCAAGGTTGGGTGTACACGCATCTCAATACCTTTATCAGTTTTACGTGCAATACCCAGATGCTTAATGCGATAACCCAGCTCTTCCGCATAGGTCACATCTTCAGGGGTTATATTGCTAATACCTTCAGTAAAGGTTTTATCAAACTGTAAATCAATACCAAATGCCAGTGAAGCCAGGATGGTCAGTTTATGTGCCGCATCAATTCCCTCCACATCAAATGTTGGATCAGCTTCAGCGTAACCTAAAGCCTGGGCTTCTTTTAATACATCGGCAAAATCACGGCCTTTTTCTTTCATCTCTGTCAGAATGAAATTACCCGTACCATTTATAATGCCTGCAATCCATTCTATTTTATTCGCTGCCAGGCCTTCACGTACTGCTTTAATAATAGGTATTCCACCCGCTACAGCCGCTTCATATGCAACTATGACACCTTTTTCATTCGCTGCTTTAAATATTTCATTTCCATGCAATGCGATTAATGCTTTATTGGCCGTTACGACATGCTTACCATTTTCAATGGCCTTCATGACCAGCTCAAGCGCAATGGTGTAACCACCAATCAGCTCAACAACGATATCAACGTCCGGGTTATTCACGACATCAAAACCATCTTCAGTCAATTTACAGCTTGCCGGGTCAAGAATGGTCTGCTGATCAATGCCGTGAGCTGCTGCATGAACTATTTCAAGACAACAACCTATACGACGAGAAATTTCATCACAATTTCTTAATAAAACCGTTGCAGTTCCACCACCAACAGTACCCAAACCTAATAAACCAATCTTGACCGGTTTCATTCTTTTATTTCTCCGCTACTTTTCAACTACTAACGTGTTGACTTAAAAAAATTATTTTCACTTTAATATCTCAGCTTAAACACCCGTTTAACTGAATGTATTACCATCGCATGTTAGCCCTGTTTAAACATCTGTTTAATTGAACGTATCGCCTGTCGCGTACGATGTTCATTTTCAATCAAACTGAAACGAACATGATCATCACCATAATCACCAAATCCAACACCTGGAGAAACAGCAACCTTCGCTTCCTTTAATAATTTCTTGGAAAATTCCAGCGAACCCAGCGCCCTGTATTGTTCCGGAATTTTTGCCCAGACAAACATAGTGGCTTTAGGTGACTCAACAGGCCAGCCTGCTTCATTAAGCCCCTTACACAACACATCTCTGCGTTTACGGTAGGTCTCACAAATATCAGCCACACAGTCCTGAGGCCCTTCCAGTGCTGTTATAGCTGCCACCTGAATCGGTGTAAACATGCCATAATCCAGGTAGGACTTCATCCTGGCCAGGGCCGCAACCAGTGTCTTATTACCGCACATGAAGCCAACCCGCCAACCGGGCATATTATAGGTCTTTGATAAAGAATAAAACTCCACGGCCACATCTTTTGCACCTTTTACCTGCAAAATAGAAGGCACCTGGTAGCCATCATAGGTAATTCCTGCATAAGCAATATCATGAACCACCCAGATTTCATGTTCCCGGGCAATAGCTATAATTTTCTCAAAGAAATCCAGCTCTACACACTGAGCCGTTGGATTAGCTGGAAAATTAAGCACCAGCATTTTAGGTTTAGGCCAGGAATCCTTAATGGCTTTTTCCATTTCTTCAAAAAAATCGACTTCGGCTGTCATGGGCACATGACGAATATCGGCCCCGGCGATGACAAAGCCATAGGGATGAATAGGATAAGCCGGGTTGGGTACCAGTACGACATCACCGGCACCCATGGTGGCCAGTGCCAGGTGCGCCAGTCCTTCCTTGGAACCTATCGTAACGATTGCTTCAGTTTCAGGATCAAGCTCAACCTGGAAGCGCCTGGCATACCAGTCTGCAATCGCCTTGCGAAGCCGTGGAATACCCCGGGACATTGAATAACGATGAGTGTCTCCCCTCTGGGCCGCTTCAACCAGTTTATCAACAATATGTTGTGGTGTTGGCTGATCAGGATTACCCATACCAAAATCAATTATATCTTCCCCACGAGAACGGGCCCGGGCTTTCAGTTCATTAACAATATTGAAAACATAGGGAGGTAAACGTTTAATTCTCTGAAATTCATCCTGCAAGCTGGTATTCCTTAAACACAAAACTTAAACTTGCAAACTACTGATGATTATCAAGAGTGTCAATATCAACACTCTACATAAAGAACCTGGATTCACACGAACAGCTATATACCATGAAATTTAGTGAAGATTTTGTATCGGGTACACAGATCATTAATGCCTATGATGACAACAGCATCACCATTAATGAACAACGTTTTTCAAAAAGCCTGATTGTCAGTCATTCGCTACTCATTACTGACTGGCCTGTTGAAAACATACATGAGCTGAACGAAACGACACTCCAGCCTGTTATTGAGCAACAACCTGAAGTCATCATTATTGGTACCGGCAGGAAGATTCTATTCCCCAGTCCGGAACATTATGCCTCAGCTATTAAAGCCGGTATCGGGATAGAATTTATGGATACCGGTGCAGCCTGTCGCACCTACAATATTTTACTTGCTGAAAACAGAAAAGTGACAGCCGCTATTATTCTGCCATAAAAAAAGCGGAACTATGTTCCGCTTTTCTGATACTTATTGTGATAGACCGGTTATTCCCGTAGCAGGAACTCCTCTGAGAAGCCCTGGCTTTCAAGAATCTTACGCATATGACGTAATGCATCCATCTGAATCTGACGTACACGCTCAC
>JAOUQA010000344.1 GCA_029879605.1 Gammaproteobacteria bacterium | reverse complement strand
CTGTTCAGCCAGTTATGGCAACTGCTTTGCACCAGTTCATCCACCGGCACTTTAATGCCTTTGTATTCGAAGGTCGCGCGCCCGGCCATATAAATTTCTATCGGCGCTAATAACTTGCCGCCATTAAATACCGCTTTTGATGAGCCACCGCGCAACAGCACCTTGTCGACATTGTGGTGCATGATGAAACCAAAATTTTTCAGATAAAACTGACACAATGCACGGCTCAGTTCTTCTGCCAGTGCATCACAGATGGTATCCGGATGGCCAATGCCTTTGCGCTCGACAATTTCGACCGGCGATTCGTTATAAGGTGAAGCGGTTAACGACAGGCTTATTTTCGTCATAACAAACTCTTGATTAATTATGTTTTAAATATTGGGCTGGTGATTCTAACCAGCCCAGCATTACCGCCGCAAAAATCAGTGCGGAATATATTAACGACACGATAAAACTTTTTTTGAAACTGAATTTGTCGCGCTGTTTTTTTAACAGCCCGGCACTGCCCTGATGCAACATCATCAGCCCGATTAAATTTGTCAGCCAGTAACCGAAAATGAAAGCCGGCACAAACAGCTGTTCCTGCAGCACTGAAAAAGGCCATGAAAACAAATAAGCCAGCGGCACATTCACCAGCATATCGTTCCACCACGACAGCGGCGATAAGATGAAACCCGTCGTCGCCAGAATTACATCGTATAATCGCGGTTTGTTCATGCTTATTCTTCGTCATGCACCAGCGGCACAAAAGCGATGCTAAGAATATTGTTTACCTCGGTACCGCCTTTTAGATCTTTCTTCACCAGCGTTTCCTTTCAGGCCCGGTCAATGCGCTTCAGGCCATCGCCTGCGAGACCTGTATTTTTAATGTCAGAATCATAGCTCTGTTTCATGACTTCATCCCAGATAAACAATCGCTACGCTTTTATCATAACAGACAGTCACTGCAGTAAAACAGGGGGAAAACTGAATAAGTGGGGTCAGGTGAAACTTTCGAATCACAAGGGGTAGAAAACCGGGGGGCAGTGCACAGATTACACTAATATTAGAAACTATTGATTATTCCTCCCAGATTTTTAAAACGCGTCATCAAGTTAGCCCACTCTTTAATGAAAGATCTAGAGCAGAGGAAGGCGTTTATAGATAGTCTATATAAGGCGAGTTTATAGAGGTGAATGGTTAAAGGAGATAATCCACTTTAATCTCAATAACTATCTCACAGAGCCTACTTCTTCATGCGCCATGTCAACGACTTTCATCGCGATGTCCCTGTACTTCTGGCGGTAGCCATCCAGATCAGAACCTGGTTCCGGGGCGAAGTATTCCTGTGGATCTACTCCATGCTCATGTTCATGGCTGATGAATTTCTTCTGCATTTCCATCATCTCTTTAATCAATTCTGCTTTAGTGCTCATATTTCTCACCTTTCGAAATAAAAAGAGTCAGCTGAAGACCAACGTCCGGCATAAAACACGGTTACATCTATCGCTTCAACAATACGGCTCTATAACAATTTCTACCGCTCTAACTTTATGCTGTGTTTGATTTCAAACTATTCCTATAGCTAAAAACACATCCTGATTATTTTCTAAAACACAGTTTTATCTTAATTATCATATGAATTATAGCGACGCATTATCTGGTTGAGAATCGGGGATTACCCTAATTATATTATGCTGATGCGAGTTGGACAGTGAAGTTGTAAGAGCCTAAGTGTGATGGCAGGCCTGTAAAACCTTCCCTGCGGCGCCTGCCTGCATTAGCCGTCTTTTATCCAGTTGACGATAAATCAGGGTTTCCCTTATTTATCCCCACTGGAGCTGGTGTTATGTTTTATCTGTTAAGCGTTAAATCGGGATTGGAGCCATTGAGTAGTTATATGCTGATCACAACACTCGATTTCACCGGTGGTGCACTATCTCCATAGATACGAGTTGTAGCCATACTAATTAATTACGAGAGGACCAACTTATGAAAATTAAAGAACTTATGACCAAAACAGTATACAGCGTCAACAAGAACCAAAGCCTCAACGAGGCGGCAAAGTTGATGTGGGAGCATGATTGTGGCTGGCTTCCGGTACTGGATGAAAACAACAAGGTGATTGCTACTGTCACAGATCGCGATATCGCAATGGCCGCATTTTTAAATGGCAAAGGTCTTGCAGATATTCCGGTAACAATGGCGGAATCAAAGTCTGTTATAGCTTGCAGACCGGAGGACGATATCAAAGCTACTGAGGAGATCATGAAATCTAATCAGATACGCAGAATTCCGATCATCGACAAAAGCAGTTCGCTGGTTGGCATTGTCTCACTCAACGATATTGCTCTTGCCTACCAGGCTGGTAACAAGGATGTAGATGCCATGGGTGTGAGTGAAACCCTGGCTGGTATCTGCAGTCATACCCACAAAGTGCATTCCATGGCAGCTGTCGCCTGAAGGTTGGTTTAAAACGTGCTGGAGAAATTCCTCCAGCACGATAAATATTTAAGCTCAGAGATAGAAACTATCTTTACTCCAGTTTTAATTCGCTTTCAAATAATAAAAATAGACCTCAATAAATACTATCGAGTTAATATCGTAAGGAAATGTTAATGAGTAAGTGGTTAATCATCATTGGTTTGTTACTTGCTGCTCTTGGACTGCTTTTGCATTTTTTCCCCTGGACACTAAACTGGTTTGGAAAATTGCCTGGTGATATTCATAAAGAACTGGATCATGGTGATGTTTATATTCCTATCACATCGATGATAATCATTAGTATTTTAATTACGGTGATTCTTAATTTTTTCAAACATTGAAACTGTAAATAATTCTAATCCACATCAGCGGTATTCATAGGGAGATGAATGATGCACCGAATTCCATGATCTAATTTAATTGCTATCTCTGCATCAAATAAATTAAAGTGGGTAGCGACTATGTTTGTGAAATATGATCGATAAATGAAATAAAACGGATTTTTATATTATGAATAAATTCATTATATTGCTGCTGATTGTTGTGTCTCCTGTTAGTG
>JAOUQA010000343.1 GCA_029879605.1 Gammaproteobacteria bacterium | reverse complement strand
AGCCGATGTTCTGCTGGAAAAAGTTGGCATGACTCGTCGACTGACCCACAAGCCTTCGGAATTATCCGGCGGTGAGCGTCAACGGGCTGCGATTGCCCGTGCCATGATTAACGAGCCACAATGTATTTGTGCTGATGAGCCAACGGGTAACCTGGACAAGGCGACAGCGGAACAGGTGTTCAGGGTTCTGTTACGTTTAAACAAGGAGTTTTCTACCAGCCTGATTGTAGTGACTCATGATATGGCACTGGCAGAGAAAATGGATATTATCTACGGTATTGAAGATGGTCACCTGGAACGGCGTAAATAACAGCCTTTGCTTGACCCGTTTTAATAATCTCATCATAATTTCCTTCCATTCTATTTTTATTAAATCCCGTTATTCGTCCAGTTTGTATGGCTAAGAGCAAACCACAGATACAGTTATTGAATGATCGTGCCAGGCATTTGCTCAGGACCCTGATTGACTGTTATATCAGTGATGGCCACCCGGTAGGCTCAAGAGCCCTGGCCGATGCTGCTAAGCTGGATATCAGTACAGCAACCATCCGTAATGTCATGGCCAGCCTGGATCATATGGGGCTGGTGACATCACCTCATACCTCGGCTGGACGTATTCCAACAGACCGGGGCTTCAGGCTCTATGTGGATTCAATCCTCGAAGTACAGCCAATGGATGAGGTGTTGCTTAATACAATGAAGCAGCATCTTGATCCTGACCAGGACCAGGAAACCCTGATCAATACCGCCAATCACCTGATTTCCAATATGACCCATATGGCCGGTATTATTTCTGTGCCCAAGCGTGGTCAGTTGCCCTTGCGACATATTGAGTTTTTACCCCTGCCGGATAAACGCATACTGGCAATCCTGGTGGTTAATGAAAAAGAAGTACAGAACCGGGTGATTCATGTCGAGCGTGAATATAATCAGGATGAACTGACTAAAATCGCCAATTACCTGAATATGAATTTTTATGGTATGGATGTTTTCAGTGTTCGCAGCCAGTTACTGGGTGAGTTGCAGAATACCCGGTCCCAGGTGGATGACCTGATGAAGGCAACGCTGGAAATTGCAGATCAGGCACTTCGTCCCGTTGAGGGTAGTGGGGATGATTATCGATTACAGGGCAAATCAAACCTGATTCGATTTAACGAGCTGGAAAATACACTTAAATTACAGCAGCTGTTTGATATTTTTGAGAATAAACGGGATATGCTCAGTTTGCTGGACCGCTGTATTCAGGCAGACGATGTGCAGGTGTTTATCGGGCGCGAAGCCGGTCTGGAAGAATTTGGTGACTGTAGTATCATTACCGCCCCGTATTCGGTTGATGGTAGTCCCATTGGCGTGCTGGGTGTGATTGGTCCAACCCGTATGCAATACAGTAATATTATTTCGGTGGTTGATGTGACGGCACGATTATTAGGATCAGCCTTGAATCCGAAATAACTGTCCCCATATAGCATCCAGTGTATGACCCTGTAAATATTCAGCTTATTTATTTTGGAGTAGTGATATGTCTGACGAGGAAATCCTCGAAAACGAAGCAGCAATCAATGAAGTAGAAGATGCCAGTGGAAACACGGCCACTGAGTCTGATGTTGAGGCTTCAACTGAAACTGAAGATAGCATCGAAAGCCTGAAACAGAAACTTGAAGCCGCAGAGAATAAAGCCACTGACAACTGGGATCAGTTACTCAGGCTCAGGGCTGAAATGGATAATTTGCGTCGCAGAACCCAGAAAGACCTGGAAAACGCTCATAAATTTGCCATTGAGAAATTCGTCAACGAGCTTTTGCCCGTCATGGACAGCATGGAACTGGGTCTGGATGCCGCAGCGCATGAGTCCAGCACCATCGAAAGCCTGCGTGAAGGCACAGAATTGACCATGAATATGCTTAAAACAGCCATGGATAAATTTAATATTGTTGAAATTCATCCCCAGGGTGAAAAATTCAATCCCGATCTGCACCAGGCCATGTCTATCCAGGAAAATGCCGATATGGATGCAAACACTGTGATGGCGGTCATGCAGAAGGGCTATTTATTGAATGATCGCCTGGTCAGGCCGGCAATGGTTATGGTATCCAAGCTGCCTGAACAGAAATCGGAAGAAAGTTAAAAAAAGATTAATAATTCGTTGAATTTTAACAACTAGACCCCAATTAGGGAATTAAGTAAGCATTTTACATATTTAGCTATTTAACGCGGAGTTTTTTAACATGGCAAAAATCATTGGTATCGACCTTGGCACAACCAACTCATGTGTCGCCATTATGGATGGAGATAAGGCACGGGTTATAGAAAACAGCGAAGGTGATCGCACAACCCCATCTATTATTGCTTTTGGTGAAGGTGATGAGGTTATGGTAGGCCAGGCGGCCAAACGCCAGGCGGTAACCAATCCAGCTAATACCCTGTACGCGGTCAAACGTCTGATTGGTCGTCGTTTCGATGAAGAAGTGGTACAACGCGACATCAAACTGGTGCCTTATAACATTATCAAGGCCGATAACGGTGATGCATGGATCGAAGCTCATGGCAGAAAAATGGCGCCGCCTGAAATTTCAGCCCGTGTGCTACAGAAAATGAAGAAAACCGCTGAAGAATACCTGGGTGAAGAGGTGACTGAAGCGGTTGTAACTGTACCTGCCTATTTCAATGATTCTCAGCGCCAGGCAACTAAAGATGCCGGCAAAATAGCGGGTCTGGATGTTAAACGTATTATTAATGAGCCAACTGCTGCGGCACTGGCTTATGGTATGGATAAACAACGTGGTGACGCCAAAATCATCGTTTACGATTTAGGTGGTGGTACCTTCGATGTATCTGTTATCGAAATTGCAGAAATTGATGGTGAGCACCAGTTCGAAGTGCTGGCTACCAATGGTGACACTTTCCTTGGCGGTGAAGATTTTGATACCCGCCTGATTGATTATCTTGCAGATGAATTCAAGAAAGATACTGGCATGGATTTGCATAATGATCCTATGGCATTGCAGCGCCTGAAAGAAGCGGCA
>JAOUQA010000342.1 GCA_029879605.1 Gammaproteobacteria bacterium | reverse complement strand
TAAGCCAGTTAAGGCGGCGAATGAGTCTCAGCCAGTTGAAAAAACAGCTGTAGCTTCAACAGAGGCGAATGCTCGTACTACGGAGCAGAAGGTAGAAAAGAGTACTCAGTCATCAGAGGCCAGGCAGGCAGTTAATAGTGAAAATGTAAAATCTGAACAGGTCGCAAATGAGTCTGCCAGGAAACAGGAACAGAAGGCACCGGAAAAAGAAGTCGTAAAGCCGGTTGTTGCGACACAGCCTGCTCAAGCTGAGGTTCAGACCCAGCCACAGGCATCAACTGTGGTAGAGAAAAAGCCTGAAGCAAGCCCGGTACAAAAGACTGAGGCTACATCAGATGATAAACAGAAAAAGAACTATAAGCCCTGGGAATTTAACCCGGACAAAGAGTCGGAAACATCTGAATAGTCATATAAAAGGGTGATCATTGATCACCCTTTTTTTTAAAGTTTATATTTTTTCTGAATACTGTTGAGAAGCCCCGTGGATGCCTGTTCAACCATATCAAGTACTGATTCAAAACCCTGTTCGCCCCCGTAATAGGGATCAGGTACTTCACGAGCAGTGATGTTTTCGGCAAAGTTAAGGAATAAATGTAACTTTTCTTTCTGGTCTTCCGGGCAGATATATTCAAGATCAGCAATATTACTGTCATCCATGGCGATAATGTAATCGAATTCATGAAAATCACTGGACTGAACTTTGCGTGCCCGTTGTGAACTTAAATCGATGTTACGGTTACGTGCAGCAGCCTGTGCTCGATTATCCGGTGGGTGACCGACATGGTAAGCATGGGTGCCTGCGGAATCAATATGAATTTTTTCCGCCAGACCTGAATCTATAACGAGTTGTTTAAAAACACCTTCCGATGTAGGGGAGCGACATATATTGCCCATGCAGACAAATAACACCTTAACCTGTTTCATATTACCTCAAAGTGATTTATACGGGTTTGATACTGTTAATACAGTATTGCCTGTTCTGTATTGTAACGAAGCCAGGATGCAAAAGGTATCCTGGTACCTGTTAATCATCGATCAGTTTTGCTTTTAATGTAAAGAACTTCACAGCTTTGTTATATCATGCCGGAAAGGAATAAGTGTTGTTTGTATCTTTTTAAGGATCACATTTTTTGGCGTGCAACCTTGATATGCACGTAACCCAGTTTAATGTAATCATTTATTTGTGCAGGGCCTTCGGCGGCCACATCAACATTATCCGGGAATGCCGATTCATCCAGTCCTCTCCATCCCGCATAGGTTCCACATACATGCACCTGGATGTCCTGCGACTTGAGTATATCCAGCTGGGATTTTAACAGGGGATTTTCTGACTGGTTCGTACGGGTTAATGCAAACATTTCCTGGCCATGGCTAACAATAACAATATCCAGATCCGGGAAACGTTGGCGTAAATGTTTCGCCTGTTTTTCTACTTCGGGTAAAGCCCAGTTGAGAAATAATTTATCTCGGTCAATGATTTCAAATACCACGCCCTCTGGAGTTTCGTTTGAAGATAATAATGACTCAAGCTGGGACTGATAAATGGTGGCATTGTCAGCCTGTACAAAACCGGTCGCCATGATCATGACAATTATATTCAAACTAGTAAAAATAAATTTCAACATAAGAAGTGAGACTGAAAGTCCTTCGGTGAAACACGTGTGTGTATAAAAAGTATATTAATTATTTTCAGGTTTTACGCAAAGTAAATTTTTACCTTAATAAACAATCTGGCAAGGTAATAAGGTGCAGGGTGTTGATATCATTATTGTGTTATTGTCATAAACCTTAGAATAATTGCAGGTTTTTATGGAATATCAGTCCAGTTTGTTCTGTTGGTGGGTCTTCATGAATGTCCAGGGGGTTAAGGTAGAACGTTTATTGCTATAGCTGTTTTTGCATGGAATTAATGACTGTAAGTCAATTTGCATGGTGAATATTAACTTTAATATATAAAAGTTAAGCTCAAATATATCCTGAATTTTGGTAAGATTCTCCCTGTACAGATTTAGCTTTTCAAATTACAGGTATTCTGGGCATAAAAATGAATGATTTGACGAATGAGGATTTCTGGCAGCAACTGGATGAAAGGGTGCGGGATATGATTGCAGAAGACAAGCGCGATCTGTTCATTGAAACCATAAAACCGGTGATTGAATCAGTTGATGAAGCAGTGTTCTGGGCAAAAACCTTGTGTACGGATCAGCTTACCCATGGTGACGAAGGTCGAGTCGTGGTGTGTGAGGCGGGGCATGATTTTTACCAGGCAGCAGTAGAGGCGATTGATCAACACCCGGATGATTATGCCTATTTTATCGATCATATCGTAGCTGCTACAGGTGCCAGGGATAGAAAACTTGAAATGCCTGTACGTATAGCATTAACAGGGGTTTTGCACGGCCCGGAGCTGGAAAAAATTTTTCACCTGGTGGGACCAGAGCAGGCACGGTTACGTTTTGAGCAGGTCATGGATCTGTGTCATTGTCATTAAGAATTCCGGATTAATCCTTAAGTTTTATTTATGTTGAAAATTTACAATAGCCTGACCAGGCAGAAAGAAGAATTTAAACCCATAGAACCGGGTAAGGTGCGTATGTATGTCTGTGGTATGACAGTTTATGACCTCTGTCACCTGGGGCATGCACGGGTCCTTGTGGTCTTTGACATGGTAACCCGTTACCTGAGGCATATTGGCTATGATGTGACATACGTGCGTAATATCACCGACGTGGATGACAAGATCATTGCCCGCGCCAATGAGAATGGTGAAGACTTTAATGATTTAACCGGGCGTTTTATCCAGGCCATGCATGAGGACGCAACTGCCCTGGGAGTATTGCCGCCGGATGAAGAACCCCGTGCCACCACGTCCATGAATGACATTCTCAATATGATCGGGATACTGGTTGAAAAAGGGGCTGCCTATGCCGCTGACAACGGAGATGTGTATTACGATGTCAGTAAGTTTGCCACTTATGGTCAGTTGTCGGGTAAAAAACTCGAAGATCTACGTGCCGGTGAACGGGTG
>JAOUQA010000341.1 GCA_029879605.1 Gammaproteobacteria bacterium | reverse complement strand
ACGTATAGATAATGATCGATATTACCAATTATTATTTGAATGGTGTCATCCGATTATTACCCGTTACTGTAAACAGAAAAAAATTCCCTATCCGAAAATTAATGACCAGGCCGAAATCCTGGAGCCGCTGGCTGACAGTACCATCTGTACTGACGATGGGTTTGCAGACTGGATGAGAAAAAAGAATTTATAAAATAAAAAAGCCACTTAATGCGGCTTTTTTATTAACAATATCAACCCCGGTATTATTTGCGTCTGCGAGCAAAACCAGATAATGCGATTAAACCAGAACCGAATAACCAGATTGCTGCTGGAACTGGAACAACTGTTGTAATAGACATGCCGATACTTGAACCAGCCAGGGTTTTATTAATGACGGCTGTGCTGTCAGCATCAGGGCTGGTTGCATATAACCAGTTAGTCAAAGTTAGTTCAATACTGTTTGTATTGTTCCACATGGCTGTTGTCATATCGTAGCTTAGATATCCTTCCCATGTATTAAGGCCAGAAGCTGTCAGATCACTGATATTCAGGAAGTTGGTTTCACGGGTAAAAAAATTATCTGAATCTATGACCTGGAGTGAACTTTCGACATTAACATAGCCATTGACCGTGGTGTTATAAGTACCGCCTTCTAAGATATCAACGCCAGCGAAACTATAACCGTCTTTTGCGATCACAATTACTGAACCAGTGTTAGTAAAAAGACTTGTGCCTTCGCCATTGAGAGCCGATGTCTCAAAAGTTGTGGGTGTAGCATAAACAGTGTCACCACTGATCTGTAGTGTACCGTACGCGAGGGTACCGGGATCCGCGTTATCATAATAGAAGTCTACGGTATTACCGGAGCCTAGATGAACTATGGCTGAATGTGCTGTTACGGGTAATACCAGAGATGCTGTTAGTGCAACGTAAAAAATTGCTGATTTGACCATTTTATAACCCACGAAAATATAATTATTATTTATGTAATTTTTTTAGCATTATATTTATAGCAGATAGCATGCCAAATATATAAGTTATTGATTTGTATAGATATAAATCGAAATGCTCATTCGTAAGGGTTAGAAAAGTGAAATAGTGTTAAGTTTATCTACATATTAGTTGTAAGGAGATAGGGGTAAATAAGCATTAATCCAGTAAAAAATAATATTTATCAATGACTTATAAGTGTAAGATTTTACGACACAGGGGTATTAAACAGTAGTCGTTTAACCTTTCATTAAAGTACCAACACCTTCATCAGTTAGTAGTTCCAGTAATACCGCGTGTTCAACCCGGCCATCAATAATATGAGCTGTTTTAACGCCTGATTTTACAGCGTCCAGGGCGCAATTGACCTTGGGTAGCATGCCGCCGTGAATAGTACCGTCAGCAATATAGTCATCAACCTGGCTGGCATTCAGTCCTGTGAGCAACTGGCCCTGCTGATCCAGGATACCTGATGTATTAGTCAGCAGCAGGAGTTTTTCTGCTCCCAGTACGGTCGCCAGTTTGCCAGCAACCAGGTCGGCATTAATATTGTAGGAAGCACCATCTTCTCCAACCCCAATAGGCGCTATGACCGGGATGAAGTCATCATTATCCAGCATGGCAACCACAGAAGGGTCGATGGTGCTGACTTCACCGACATGGCCCAGGTCGATAATTTCAGGCACATCGACTTCGGGTGTTTTTCGCGTAATTTCCATTTTTTTTGCCCGGATCAGGCCGCCATCTTTACCGGTCAGTCCGACTGCCCTGCCACCCTGTTGATTAATGAGGGTGACAATGTTTTTATTGACCAGGCCTCCGAGTACCATTTCAACAACATCCATGGTCTCTTTATCAGTAACACGCATGCCTTCAATAAATTCGGATTTTTTACCAATCTGTTCCAGCAGTTTACCAATTTGTGGACCGCCACCATGAACAACCACGGGATTCACACCAACCTGTTTTAATAACACGATGTCCCGGGCAAAACCCTGTTTGAGCTTTTCTTCAGTCATGGCATTGCCACCGTATTTAATAACGATGGTTTTTCCATTCAGCTTCTGCAAATAGGGCAGTGCTTCGGATAAAACTTTTACAACATTGCTGGCTTTACTGTTATCCAAGAATGAGTCCCCGGGAAAAATTAAAATGGTAAATCAAGTTCGCTGTTGGCATTTAACAATTGTTGACGGAATTTTTGCTGTATCTCTTTAAGTGTCGCTTCATCTTCCGCTTCAAATCGTAATACCAGGCAGGGAGTGGTATTAGATGGACGTATCAATCCCCAGCCTTTTGCCCAGTTTACACGCATACCATCAATGGTTGAAATTTCTGCATTATCAAATTGCGCTTTCTGTTTAAATTCTTCCATAAATTTATAATGTTCACCTTCAGCAAACTGAATTTGTAATTCCGGTGTATTAAAGCTGTCAGGAAGCTGGCTGAAAATATCAGCGGCAGTACCTGGCTTTTTGCTGAGTATTTCCAGCATCCGGGCAGCACTGTATAAGCCATCATCAAAACCGAACCAGCGTTCCTTGAAAAAGATATGGCCTGACATTTCACCAGCCAGCAGGGCACCGGTTTCCTTCATTTTTGATTTAATGAATGAATGACCTGTTTTCCACATTAAAGGTTCGCCACCCATTTCTTTGATCGCGTTGCCCAGGTGATAGCTGGATTTTATATCATAAATAATTTGTGCACCGGGATTGCGAGATAACACATCTTCTGCGTATAAAATCATCTGTCGATCTGGCCAGATTACATTTTGTTTATTATCAATGACACCTACGCGATCTCCATCGCCATCAAAAGCCAGTCCCAGGTCCAGGTTTTCTGATTCAATTTTTGCACAGATGTCTTCCAGGTTTTCCAGCTTGCTTGGGTCCGGATGATGATTTGGGAAAGTACCATCGACTTCACAGAACATTTCCGTGATGTTGCAGCCCAGTTTTTTGAATAACTCGGCAGCAACGACACTGGCAACACCGTTACCACAGTCAACTGCGATATTAAGTGGTCTGGCCAGTTTGATATCATTGACGATGGTT
>JAOUQA010000340.1 GCA_029879605.1 Gammaproteobacteria bacterium | reverse complement strand
AAATAATCAGTTTCATTTTAAAAATACCTAGTTTTTATTTACGGACGCATAATCAACAAATCATCACGGCGATTTTGCATAGGAAGCCTCTTACCCTGAGGCGCGATATATGCATCATAACCGGCCAGTTGCGCTCTTTGAACCATAGCATATAAAACAGAATCATCGATTTGATCTTGCTCTATTTTCAAGAACTCAACCTTAGGACGTTCAAGCGTCTTCATAAATTCCTGATGGTACTTTACACCTGTCTCACTTGAAAAGAAACGCTTTCTCTTTGATATGTTAGGTATGTCACCTATCAAAGCAATCCCACCGGGTTTAAGACATTTCATAACAGAATCAGTAAAATCAAAAATATTTGAATCCACATATATATAATGCAAAACACTATAGCATAAAATGTAATCATAGCCTTTTGGGCTATGTTGCATGACATTATCAAAACATTCAGGGAAAAGTCCCGGTACTTTTGCTATACCGTTATTATTCTTAATATGGTCAAGCATCTCATCGGAATCATTAAGCACGACATTCAATTTACTCTCTTTAAATTTCTTCAACAATGCATCCGTTAACGGACTTGCTCCACATCCAATATCAAGTAAATAGCCACCTTTAATATTCAGACCACCAAGTTTGTCTGTAATATCGTCTATTATAACATCTTCATAACCCTTCCTGTATGAATCAGGGAAGCCTATACGCTCCTCAGCTGTTAAGTTAGGGTTTTTCGCTAACTGGCGAAATTTTTCATAGTTCAGTGGCGTGGTTGCTAAATCTATTTTCTTTACCGCAGACAAATCATCGACGCTATTTCCAATAGATACCCCACCAATACTCTCTTCTTTCTTAATATAGTAATCAACAGTATCCACCAGATAACTGTCGCCAATATTCTGGGGCTCATACCCCAACTCGCTTTTAGCTTTGGAATAATTAATAGCATAACGCCAATCATGCCCTTTACGATCCTCAACAAAGGTAATTTGATCAGCGTAGGATTTTTTATCATCGCGAGGATGGGCTTCATCCAAGATACCGCATATTTCCTCCGCTAAATCTATATTTCTTTTTTCATTTCCTCCGCCAAAACAATAGCTAGATCCAATATTTCCTTTTTGAGCGGCTAAATAAAGACCCATGCAATGATCTTTAACATACAGCCAATCCCTTATATTTTTTCCATTTCCATAGATAGGAATATCGTTACCAGCCAATGCATTACGCACTATAGTAGGGATTAGTTTTTCAAAATGTTGACGAGAACCATAGTTATTTGAACAATTAGTAATAATAACAGGAAGACCGAAAGTCATATGCCACGCCCGTGCTAAATGGTCACTACCGGCCTTTGATGCAGAATAAGGAGAGTTAGGAGCATAAGGGGTTGTCTCATGAAATGCCGGATCACTCTCTCCCAAATGCCCGTACACCTCATCTGTTGAAACATGAATAAACCTGAACTCAGGAAATTTATCATTCTCTCCCCAATACTTCAAAGCAGCATCCAACATTGTATATGTGCCTACAACATTGGTTTGTATAAATGGGAAAGAATTATTAATAGAATTATCTACATGGCTTTCTGCAGCAAGATGGTAAATAGTTTTAACTTTATGCTCTTTAAGCAAATCATATATAACCTGACCGTTACATATATCATCCTCGACAAATATTAATTTACTGTTTTCCGCAGCATTATTAAGATTATCAATATCACCGGCATATGTAAGATTATCCACTACAATAACTTCATGGCCGTATGAAATCAAAAGATCCACAAGGTGACTACCTATAAATCCCGCGCCACCTGTTACCAATGAAACTTCTTTCATTAGCTCTATTCCTTTATTTTTTTATAATCTCAAACCCATCAACATATAAAACATCACCTTAACGATTTACCACTTCCGGCCCAACTCGTGCTGATGGGGAACAATTCATATATTTGTAAGAATAGTCAATACTAAAACTTAAACTTTTCAATTGCTTCGCAAACATAATTTATTTCATCCTCTGAATGGTACGGATCAAGGGGCAATGATATCAGACGACCTGCATAATCCTCAGACACAGGGGCCGACACGATTCCATTACCCTCAGCATAGGCACCAGAGCAATGAATAGGAATAGGATAATGTATATTAGTCCCTATTTTATATTCATTAAGATGATCGACCAACCTATCTCGCACATCTTTCGAAGGCAGCCTAATAGGAAATACATGCCAAATAGCCTTGGAGCCTTTTGTAATTTCCGGAAGATTAACTTCCGAAATTTGAGATAATCTGGAAAAATAAATATCAGCCAGATCCCTTCTTCTTGCATTCCACTTATCTATATATGCAATCTTCAAATCCAACACTGCAGCCTGAATACTATCCAGACGTGAATTAACTCCCTTTACAATATGGTGATATTTTTTTTCGCTACCGTAGTTGGATAAAACTCTTACTTTTTTCGCTATATCTTCATTATTGGTAACAATGCACCCACCATCACCAAGGCCTCCCATATTTTTGGTGGGGTAGAAACTAAATGTAGTTATATCACCTATTGAACCAACCCTCTTCCCCTTATATTCTGCTCCATGTGCCTGAGCAGCATCCTCGATTACATATAATTTATTACGCCTGGCAATCTCCAATATCATATCCATATCGGCAACTATGCCATATAAATGAACAGGGATAATTGCTTTGGTTTTATCAGTGATCTTGGCCTCAATTTGCTCTATGTCGATCGAATATGTATTTGGATTACAGTCAACAAATATAGATTTTGCACCGCATGCCTCAACCGCCAAAGCAGTGGCTATGAAAGAATTAGCCGGAACAACAACCTCATCGCCAGACCCAACATCCAAAGCCTTTAGTGCAAGAGTAATAGCATCCAGACCGTTACCACAACCAATGGCATAAGACGCACCGCAATATTTTGCGAAATTATGCTCGAAGTTATATAAAGCCTGCCCCATAATTAAGTCATTATCTCTAACAACCCCACTTATAGCTCTTTGTATTTCATATGATAATTCTTTA
>JAOUQA010000339.1 GCA_029879605.1 Gammaproteobacteria bacterium | reverse complement strand
GAGCTGCAAGGCAGAACCGACCGTGTAGATCGCAGTAATGACAAGCTGGCAATTATTGATTACAAAACCGGAACAGCGCCTGGCAAAGGAAAAATAATCAATGGTGAAGATATCCAGCTACTAAGTTATGCCTCAATGATTAAAGACAGCGACACGATCGTCTATTTAAAAATAGACAGGTCTGACACAAAAACAGCTGCGATGATTGATGCGGAAGACCTCAAGATTCTAAAAAACAAAAATATCGTGCGCTTGCAGCAGATCGTAAAAGACATTCACAACAATAAGTTCTTAACTGCCTGGGGTGACAGCCAGACCTGTGACTACTGTGATTCTCAGGGCTTATGTCGAAAACAGTTCTGGGAAAACACATAAAAAGCCCTGCTTAAACAGGGCTTCTTTTATCTTTAATCAGGATACTGTTTTACTTAACAGCAAAAACTTCTCCACCCAGTGATGTAAATATCACTTTGTCACCAGCTACTACAGGTGATGAATAAAGTTTATCATCAACCCTGTATTTCCAGAGCAACTCACCATCTGCAATTCTCAACGCATATAGATTGCCATCGGTACTGGTAATATACAAACTCTCAGCTGTCACGACAGGTGATGAATACACTGCACCCCTGGTTTTAAATTCCCAGATACGATGTCCATTGGCTTTATTGAATGCATACACATAGGTATCAGCACTGCCAAAGTAGATGGCATTATTGTATACCGCGGGTGATGAGAATATTTTTCCTGATGTTCTTTTTTTCCAGACTTCCTGCCCTGTTTTAGTATTCACTGCATAGATGTATTTATTATCGCTACCAAAATAAACTGTATCCTCTTCAACTACCGGTGATGAATACACGGGACTTCTTACCGGGAAACGCCATTGCTCCTGCCCTGTTTCCCTGTCAATTGCATAAAAGTTACCACCCAGGGTTCCAACATAAATTTTGTCATCCAGTATTGCCGGTGAAGTATAAACAGAATCCCTGGCATTAAATTTCCATAGCTGTTCACCTGTACCTGCATCAACAGCATATAAATGACTATCCTTGTTACCAAAATAAATAACACCACCATCTATGGTGGGTGCAGAATAAGCGATATCCCCGGTTGGGAATCGCCATTGCATTTGCTGGCTACCTCCATCAATGGCATAAACATTTTTATCCCAACTAGCCACGTAAACCGTACTGCCCACAACAGCTACTGGTGCTTCTATATTTCCACCCATTTTTGAGGACCACTTCAATGCCCCTGTTTCCAGGTCAAGCGCATATAGCTGACCATTTTTACAGCCTACATAGACTGTATCCCCTGCAACGATGGGCGAGGCATAAATTTTATCCGCGGCCTTAAACTTCCAGGCCAGTTTATCCAGTTGTTGTGGACCCGTTGCCTGTGTGACACCGGTGTGCGCTGGCCCTTCTCTAAACATCGCCGCACCACCACATGCAGTGAGAAATATGCAGGTAACTAATACAGAAGTAACACCCAGAACCCTTGTTATCATTCTAATCTCCAGAACTATCATTTAAATATGTGTTTATTAAAAATAGTAAAAAAATCCTGCCTGGCAACTAACCAGTTATCATTTGGTAAAATCTAACGATTTACAGACATACGGCACAACAACTCATAACCAATTGTACCTGCGCATTGCGCTACGGTATCAACGGAAATATGCTCACCCCAGAGCTCAACCGTATCACCTACACTGACTGATTCAACATCCCGCAGATCGATGGTAATCATATCCATGGATACACGACCAAGCAGTTGTGCTGTTTGCTGATTTACTCTCACAGGCGTACCTGTTTTCGCATGTCGTGGATAACCGTCGCCATAACCAATAGCAACCACACCCACAGGCATATCCTCAGGACAGACCCATTCACCACCATAACCCACGGCATCCCCTTTTTTTAGCATATTAATGGCAATGATGTCAGATTCCAGTTGCATCACGGGTCGCAAGCCCAGTTTCTCTGCTGATTGATTCACCAACGGAGATGAGCCATAAAGCATAATCCCCGGCCTGACCCAGTCAGCCTGTATATCCGGAAATGCAACAATAGCAGCAGAATTCGATAGCGTAGTCTCAGCCTGAATCGAAGTAGTTAATTGTTTAAACAGGTTTATCTGCTGCTGGTTAGTACTATTTCCTGGCTCATCAGCATTGGCAAAATGACTCATCAGCCCTGCCTCGGTCACCGTGTTACATTGCTGTAATCGCTGCCAGTAATCCAGACATGCTTCGGGCGCGACACCCAGTCGTCCCATACCGGTATTCACTTTCAACCAGGCTGCCAGTTTCCCCTGTTGATTCTGCTCAAGTAACTCTAGCTGATGATACTGGGAGACCACCGGCCGTAACTGATATTTAATCGCCTGCTGTAATTCTTCGGCGGAATGAAACCCCTGAAATACGGTAATGGGTTGCTGCACTTCCGCCTCGCGTAAAGCCAGCGCTTCTTTTATGCAGGCAACTGCAAAACCATCGGCCATGTGAAGTGTTTTTGCGGTTTGAATCATGCCGTGACCATAAGCGTCAGCCTTGATCACTGCCATGATGCGGCTTTGGGGAGCCAGTTGTTTAACTCGATTAAAATTATGCACCAGGGCATCAGGATGTAAGATGGCGCGCGCCGTGCGTCTCATTCAAAGCCTTCTGAACTGTACATTTCAGGAATAAAATTTTCGAACTTGGTGTATTTACCCAGGAAGGTGAGCCGGGTACTGCCAATGGGGCCATTACGCTGTTTACCAATAATAATTTCAGCCGTACCTTTATCCGGACTGTCTTCATTATAAACTTCATCACGGTAGATAAAGACAATCAAATCAGCATCCTGCTCAATCGCACCGGATTCACGTAAGTCAGACATAACCGGACGCTTATTAGGGCGCTGCTCCAGGCTACGATTCAACTGTGACAGTGCAACGACCGGCACTTCCAGTTCCTTGGCCAGGGCTTTCAGGCTACGGGAAATCTCTGAAATCTCCGTGGCACGGTTTTCACCCCCCCCGGCTATCTGCATCAGT
>JAOUQA010000338.1 GCA_029879605.1 Gammaproteobacteria bacterium | reverse complement strand
GAAGAACTGACGGAACAAAATATTCCCTATGAAGTGGGTATTGCACGATTAAAAGAAACCGGGCGAGGACACATTATGGGTTTACAGGAAGGGATGTTGAAATTGATTTTTAGCCTGGATGAAAAAAAATTACTGGGTGTTCATGTGCTGGGTGAAGATGCAACCGAGCTGGTTCATATTGGCCAGGCGGTGATAGCGCTGGGCGGTGGTCTGGAATTCTTTATGGAAAATGTTTTTAATTATCCGACCCTGGCGGAAGCCTATAAAATAGCAGCCCTGGATGCCTGTAATCGTATTGTCGATTAAGTTAAATAGTTATTGCCGTGTTTAAGTGTTGAAGATATGTATCTGTTCACGCTTTCCAGGCGTGAACAGAGAGCAGGAATTAACAGCGGCGCCATTCGCCTTTGCGTTCATTTAAAGTTGGTAGTGCATTTTCAAATGCTTTTACCGCATCTTTAATTCGATCCTGGAGCTCTTCACCACGGTATTCTTTGCCATTTTCATCAGTACAGAAATCCAGTTCATCAGGCTTAACAAAAACATCTAGTTGTTGGCCGGTTACAAAGGTAAATTTATCAATATCATAAAAATATGCTGGCGGCATAATGTCAGGGTTTTCTGGATCCGGTGATTTCATGATGAATAATCCATATTGTTCATCTGCTTCACCGTTAGAAACACGGTAATCTTCGTTAATGTCAGTCATGATTGAATACCCTGGATGATTAATTTAGTAGCTTAATCTTAGTACAGATTTAAACGATATGTAAATGGGGTGCCTGTGGTCTGAAAAAATGGGATTATTTAAAAATAAAAATAGAGTTTAATACTTAACAAGCGAAAAATCAGGGAGCATAGCTCCCTGATTAATTCAATCACTGCACCATAACAGGGATATTTAATGGTTTTACATCGTAATACCGTTCTCGTTCCAGTTTTGCAAAGGTAATTGATCCGGGGCAGGCACGTACCAGTTTCCGATCATCCTGCTTAATGATATTAAAAAATTCAACACAGGATGAGCAGACGCCGTCATTAGTAGTGATGCTGTAAGGTACATCTTCACCATCAATGTTGGTAGTAAACTGCCTGGATAAGAAGTTTGCATGATTGGCCTTATGGTTTACCCAGTGTGATTTCAGGTTGTCACCCCAGCCCCAGAAACCCGTTAGCGTGAACATGGTTTTGAAAAGAATACTATCTTTCATACCAGGTAGCTCCCATTCATCTGGACGCTGATTTTTATAGGGCTCGCTATCTACCAGTTCGAGTAGCTGTTTTCTGCTGGGTAAAGTTTCCGGTGTAAAATCAGCAGCAGATATTTCTGCATCAAGATACTGATCATATGCGGAGGGTAAACGTTGCTCACTTACCAGCATATATTTTCCTGCGCGATCTGATGCCCGGTACCAGGATCCCTGGCGTTTGCATAAGGTGCTCCAGATAGCAGGGCTGGCATAGAGTACTTTATTGCCCGATGCTTTTAAAACTTCACAGGGGGTTTTAAGTACGCCACTCAGTTTTATACCGATTCTGTTAAGCGGGGCTTTAACCTGTTCAAGTTGATCCTTGCTTAGCCAGTACAGGTATTTTGAAAATGTATTTGTCTGTTGCATAGTTTTCTCCTGAATTGTCTGGCTTACAGGGCTTCTGTTTGCAGTGTTGTATTCACCAGGTCATTAGTCTGGTTGCCAATACTGGGAATTAACATAGGTACACGTTTACTGTATTCATCATACTCGGGTAGTGCATTTTTCAGATCATGCTCTTCCAGTCGAATGCCAATCAGGATGTAAGCTGTGGTGGCAACGGCAAATAACAGGTGAGTGGCTGTCATTACCGGTGTTGCCCAGAATGCCAGGATAAAACCCAGGTAAATTGGGTGACGTACATTTTTATACAACATAGGTGCGCGGAAATTTAAATGACTGTATTCACGACCCAGTAGATACAGGGTAACCTGGCGCAGACCAAACAGGTCAAAATGGTTAATCATGAAGGTGGATATCAGTACCAGGGCCCAGCCAGATATGAACACGGTATAAAGTGCAATCTGTGCTGTGGTATTTTCGATACTCCAGATGGTACCACCCAGTGGCTGCCAGTATGTGAACAGGGTGAACAGGGCGAGGCTGGAAAATAAGACATAGGTGCTGCGTTCCAGTTGCCTGGGAACGATTCTGGTCCAGGCTCGTTTAAATGCGGGACGTGCCATGACGCTATGTTGTACAGCAAACAGGCCAAGTAGCAGGATATCTATGAGCAGGGATGACATAAAAGGTGATGTGGGCGAGGCATCTATGGATTTAGGTACCCAGAGATTACCCACAAAGCCAATGGCGTAGAGGAAGCATAGAAAAAAGATGCCATAGCTGGCAACACCGTAAGTAAAAAAGCTAATTCGTTTTATCATCAGTATTCTCCTTGAATATGAGTCATTTTGGGTTTTAGCCAGTAGCGTATTTCCATATCAGAAAATTATTCTCTCTGAGGGTGAGTACTTGGGTATACTCATAATCCTTATCCCTGAGTTGCTACTGGCCGATGTTGCAAATGTAAGAAAAATCGGGGAAAAAAGTACGGCGGTAGATCGATGATTTTTTGGTGATTATTCGATGAAGTTTCTACGGCCTTTAAAATCAATGATTTAGGATTGTTTTTGGTCTGGATAGATGTGTAAAAATAAATGATAGAACAAGTAAATACCCCCCTGGACAGGCCTTTTTATCTTGCTGAATGGCTTATCGATCCCCAGTCGTGTCAGATTCAGGGGCCGGAGAATGAGGTCAAACTGGAACCCAAAGTAATGGCGGTGCTGGTGTGCCTGGCAGAAAACTCCGGTCAGGTGATTTCTCGGGAACAGCTTGAAGCAGATGTCTGGGCAGACATGGTGGTGGGATACGATGCACTGGCAAGTACCATAATCAAGTTGCGCAAGGCCTTTGGCGACGATTCAAAACAGCCGCGTTTTATAGAAACAGTGCCGAAAAAAGGTTACCGGTTAATGGTTGCGCCTGCGGCGGTAACTGTTGCGGACCAAATAGCACAGAGGC
>JAOUQA010000337.1 GCA_029879605.1 Gammaproteobacteria bacterium | reverse complement strand
GGTCTGGCAATAAACAATAATTTCCCGGTCAGGGGTCAGACCCAGTTCAGATAGTTTTGTGATTAAAGTGTCATTTGGTAGCAGGCGATAATAACGTTGTCGATCCATGCCATCGGTCCATTCAAAGTGTATTGCACCAGGAATATGACCGCCACGTTCAGCAAATTTTTTGCTGCCATCATATTCGGCCAGGCTTCTGGCATCCAGTAAAGTCAGCTTACTGTTTTCAAGATTGTTTAGTATGTAATTCGTATCGGCAACAACATCCATATTTGAAAAAGTTAATTCATACTGGCCTGGGGCTGTGTGTACTACTTCATTGTTCAACGGGTGGCCTTCATTAGCCCAGCTGATCAGTCCACCATTCAGTAAAGATGTCTTGAAATGGCCGGCCGCATGAAGAGTCCAGATTAAGCGTGCTGCCTTGCCACCGCCTTCATCATCATAAGCGACTACATGAGTATCCGATGTCATGCCCAGTGTTGACAGTATATGGCTGAGCTGGGACTCATCAGGCAGTAAGCCCATCGTGGGTTTATTCATACCAGTGATATGTCCGTAATCCAGAAAGACCGCTCCAGGTATGTGTGCCTGAAGATATTGTGAATGCTTGCATAAATCGATGATTAACAGTTTGTCATCGTTTAAATGTTTTTCCAGTTCTTCTGGTTCGATAAGTAAAGCTAAAACTGACATGTCTTTTACCTGGGAGTTAAGGTTTTAAAATAGTATTTGTAACGGGTTGTGTATCGTCTGTATCTGGATAATCCAGGGTGTAATGGAGGCCACGGCTTTCTTTGCGTTCCATGGCACAGCGGATAATCAGATCAGCGACCACGGCAAGATTACGTAATTCCAGCAGGTCGGCAGTGATTCTAAAGTTACCGTAATAGTCCTCGATTTCTGAGAGTAATAAATCAACTCGGCGCCTGGCGCGTTCAAGCCGCTTATTAGTGCGTACTATGCCAACATAGTCCCACATGAAGCGTCTGAGTTCGTCCCAGTTATGTGAAACAACAACTTCTTCGTCTGAATCTGTCACACGGCTTTCATCCCAGTCTCTTATTTTGTCCCAGCTATGTTTTTCGGCCAGTTTATTCCTGATATCACTGGCAGCAGATTCAGCAAATACCAGGCATTCCAGTAAGGAATTGCTGGCCATACGGTTAGCTCCGTGCAAGCCGGTGAACGAGGTTTCACCAATGGCGTAAAGGTTTTCAATATCGGTCTGACCGTTTAAGTCGGTCATTATGCCACCGCAGGTGTAGTGAGCTGCTGGTACGACGGGTACGGGTTCCCTGGTGAGATCAAAACCAAATTCCTTGCATTTCTCATAAATCATAGGGAAATGTGAGGTGATAAATGCAGCCGATTTATGACTGATATCCAGGTACATGCATTCAGCACCCAGGCGTTTCATTTCGTAGTCAATAGCACGGGCTACTATATCCCTGGGTGCCAGTTCACCACGAGGATCAAACTGTTCCATAAAGCGCTCACCACTGGGTAATAGTAATTTACCCCCTTCTCCGCGTAGTGCTTCGGTGAGCAGGAATGTTTTAGCTTTTGGGTGATAAAGACAGGTTGGATGAAATTGCATAAATTCCATATTGGCTACGCGACAGCCTGCGCGCCAGGCCATGGCGATACCGTCACCGGTAGAGCCATCGGGGTTGCTGGTATAAAGATAAACCTTGTTTGCACCACCGGTTGCCAGGATAACGCACCTGGCCTGGAAAGTTTCAACCCGCCCCCTGGCTTTATTGAATGCATAGGCCCCGATACACCGGTTGTGCTTCAGGCCCAGTTTGCCACCGGTTATCAGGTCTACGGCGATATGCTGGTCATACAGTTCGATATTTTTATTATGCTGGGCATGGTTAATCAGGGTGGTTTCAAGTGCGCGCCCGGTGGCATCAGCAGCATGAATGACTCGACGGTGGCTGTGGCCACCTTCCCGGGTTAGATGATAACTTTTACTGCCGTCTTTATGGGTGTCCTTGGTGAAGGGAACCCCCAGGTCTGCCAGCCACTGAATATTGTCAGGGCCATGTTCAACCGCAAAACGCACGGCTTTTTCATCACACAGGCCATTTCCTGCATTCATAGTGTCTTCGATGTGGGATTCGAATGAGTCATCCGAGTGTAATACAGCTGAAATACCACCCTGGGCATAATAGGTACTGCCGGTATTTTCCCTGCCTTTACTAATGACAGCAACACGGGTTCCAGGGTTCAGGCGCAGGGCCAGGCTCAGGCCAGCAGCGCCACCACCAATAATTAGAACGTCGTGGCGAAATGATTGTCTATTGTTGTTAAGTTCAATCATGTAGCAGGGTAACTCTTTATGTCAGCATATGAATCAGGTATGGTTTGTTCTTTTGGGGTGGATACGCTATCTAGAAGGGTCAATAGACCCCGTAATCTCACCAGACGAACTATTGTAGACCAAGTCGGTCTCAACAAACAGGCACAGGATGTGTCCGATGGAGGGCAGGCCCGGATGGGCGAAAGAGAAGTTGATCAGGCGCTGGTAGAGCGCGTACAACAGGGCGATAAGCGAGCCTTTGACATGCTGGTATTGAAATACCAGCATCGGGTTATGAAGTTAATTTCAAGGCTGGTGCGTAATGCCGATGATGTTCAGGATGTGGCCCAGGAGTCATTTATCAAGGCTTATCGGGCGCTGAAGAATTTTCGTGGTGACAGTGCGTTTTATACCTGGCTATATCGTATTGCTATTAATACAGCAAAAAATCACCTGGTTGCCTCTGGTCGACGTGCGACTGATTCTGCTGTTGATGCCCAGGATGCAGAACAGTATGAAAGTGGTGACTGGCTGAGGGAATATGCAACTCCGGAAAAAGAAATGATGGCCGCTGAAATCAGTGACGTCATTAACAGGAGTATTAGCAAATTGCCTGATGATCTGAAAGAAGCCATAACCTTGCGTGAAATGGAAGGTTTAAGTTATGAAGATATTGCCGCTGTTATGGATTGCCCTATTGGAACCGTGCGTTCGAGAATTTTTCGTGCACGTGAAGCAATTGACTCCCAGCTCAAGCCT
>JAOUQA010000336.1 GCA_029879605.1 Gammaproteobacteria bacterium | reverse complement strand
ACCCAGCTGCAACTTAACCATTATCTCAACGGCGCGATGCAGAGTTGGAACACTACCATCGTGAAAATAAGGAGCAGTCTTTTCAACATTCCTTAAGCTGGGGACCTTAAATCGAAATTTATCAAAGGCTTTTTTTGTTATTTCATAACGCCCATAATCGACTTCTTCACTAGTTTCGAATTCGCCAAACATACCAATTTTTTGAAAAAGAGTGCCGCCAATATTAATTCCATTATGACAGGCAATACAGCCTTTTTGCTTGAATAACTTCAACCCTTCTTTTTCATCATCACTTAAGGCTTTCTCATCACCTCTTAGATACTGATCAAATCTCGAACCAGGGCTAATTAATGTTTTTTCGTATTCAGCAATGACACTGGCTAAATTCTCGGCAGTCACACCATCATCAAAAATATTGTTAAATTGTTTATTGTAAGATTTATTTTGTTTAAGTCTTTCAATCACTGAATCTAACGAAGCATTCATTTCAAGCGGACTAACAATAGGAACAAGCACCTGCTCAACCAGGTTATGGGCCCGCCCATCCCAGAATTGAGAAAAATTATATCGCGCATTCCATACAGTTGGCGTATTCCTCTTACCTCTAACATTATCCACACCGAAAGATTTTGGTAGATTATCAACGCCATAATTAAGAAGTGGATGACATGTTGCACATGAAACGCTTCCGTCCTTAGAGAGAACAGGATCATGAAAAAGCGACTTACCCAGGCTGGCTTTCGGGGTTAAATCACCTGTAGCTATTGGTAACGGTTCGAATAGATTCTCTTGAGCGTAAGCATTGCCCGCCAGCATAAATAACCAGATGATACAAACACTTATTTTCATACAACCCCTCTATAATTATGTATTTTAGAGTATAGGTTATATGAAGCAAACAATTTATCCTGTTGCTACTACCTGAAGAATTCATTCCCAATATCTCTGACTGATTGTATTTTGGATAATTAGATATAAAGCTAAACATCCAGGATACCAGTCCTAAACCAGCTCTTTTCCCTCAAATCAATTAACCCATTAGTAGCACCGGCATCAAACATACATTTAAAATCCGCATTCATAATGGCATGCACCACTGAAATAACCACAATTTAAAGCAGGTTAAAATAATAATAAGGGAGACTTACTTGTTAATATTAGGGCAAATTGCTCTGCACCTGTTATTCAACTACCAAACTCCATAGCAATGGCATTGGCAATGGTCTTGATTGTTTGAATAAAATAATCAACACCCGGCTGGTTATCTTCACGGCGACATTGATTCATGGCCGAGATAGCCAGGTTCATCGCCGCATGATAATTACCTTCTTCAATATGTTGCAGGATATTCTGATTTTCCTGGTCGATATTCATTTAATTAACCCCAATACGAAATTACCATAATTATCAATCAATCCCGAATCATAAAAAAGCCAGCCTGTTCATATTTTAAATAATTAATCCCATAGACAGTTTTTCAGGTTGCCAAATTTGGTATTAAGCAAGATCAATAATTTGTAGTTAAAAAGACGGAAAAGTGACGTAGATATTATTTTTTAACCATCAAAATGACAGAAGCGATTTCGGCCATCACCTTTGGCCTGGTAGAGAGCAATATCTGCATTATGCATCAGCTGTTCAAGATTGTTGTCGCCAGCGCTGCTGATGATACCGATACTCACAGTAAAGGCAACCGGCTCTTCTTTATCAGTAACAAACGGAACCTGCTCAGTATGTTTGCGAATTCTTTCGGCAATCTTGTTTGCCAGCTCACGATCAACACCGGGCAGTAATATTGCGAACTCTTCCCCGCCGATGCGCGAGAAAATATCGAAGTCCCTTAAATCATCCTGAACAAGGGTTGAAAAATGCGACAGCACACTGTCCCCGGCTTTATGACCAAACTTGTCATTAATGTGTTTGAAATGATCGATATCCAGCAATAGCAGTGATACCGGTTCATTTTTGCGTGCTGCGCGTTGCAATTCCCGGTTGGACAAAATCGTAAATTCCCTTCGATTACTGATACCCGTTAAAAAATCTTTAGTCGCCAGTTGATAAAGTTCAGCTTCATATTGCTTTCTTGTTTTGACATCCCTGAAAATAACCCACCACGCCAGTAGCGAAATAACCAGGAATGAAACGACGACAAAGGTAATTAACCAGGGCAAAAAACGTGTGCTGGGCATTGGCGTTACCCAGTGGATAAGCGCGAATTCGTTATCATGGATATCCTTTAAAACAAGCACAGAATCACTAATATCTTCATGCGCAACCATACTTAACACTGGTAACTTATAAGACTGGTACAGATGCTCGATAAACTCATCATCGATCAACTGGGCGATAACCAAAAAAGAACCATCAGACTTTAAACTGGTATCCTCTTCATTCATAAACGGACTGACGCTCACCAGGTAATCCTGATCCTGAAAACGAACAAAGGCGCTAGCTATTTTATAGTTAGATGCAACACTCAATGATGATTTTAAAAGCTGGTCAACTCCTGCGGACAACAGACCATCGATCAATAACTCGCTGCGCTCACCATTAACAAAGCTAATAGTCGGGCGCATATCACCTGTAACAGCAATCGAAAAATCAATACCATATTTCTCATGCATATAACTCCCAGTATTGATTTCAGCCCATTTATAATTCGCTTCCTTAATCAAGTTGTCATGGGCTTCATCCCATAATGAATACTCGATTAAAAGATCTTCCTGGCGCTGGGTCTCAACAGATAAAGCTGTTTGCAAACGCTCCTGGTAATTATTCTCAGCAATATCATCAAGCAACTTGAAGCTAATAATAATGACACCCAGAAAACCCACCAGGCTGGTGATGTTCAATAGTAGTATTAAAGGTGCAACGGACTTAAACAGACCGGGCAGCGACAGAGAATGATCTGGTTCAGGATTATTGTTATTCAAAGTATTAAATATGATGCGATAAGACTATATGTGAATATAGCATAACCACAAACAGAAAATACCAGAGCGACTAGAATTACATCACTCCGACAACAGTTAATTTACAATATGAATATTAATTTCACCTGTTTGGGTTATCATTCAATA
>JAOUQA010000335.1 GCA_029879605.1 Gammaproteobacteria bacterium | reverse complement strand
GTTTCCACAGGGCTAAAAGCCCTATACTATGCCCCATATTAATTTTTGCTAATTTACTGAAATAAAAAGCGCTTATTCCGGCATTAGAACTTGACCATACAACTGTCGCTCCTCTATAATTTGCGCGCATTTTCAAAGGGCCTGATCAGTTGTCTGGAGAGGTCGTAAATGATGCAAAAAACCAGCACAACACAGGTCCGTCGTATCATTTTGGTACAACTGGCGACAACGCTCGCCCTGTCTGTTGTATTGCTGGCTGTGGATCTAGTCCATACCTGGTCGAGTCTGGCCGGTGGATTGATTGCAACTCTGGCTAATGCCTATTTCGCATGGAAGGTTTTTGCTAAACAGCAGGAATCTGAGCCTGAGCAAATCCTCGCAACTTATTATCGTGCCGAGGTCAGCAAAGTTATTTTGACTGTAATGTTGTTCGTGGCAGCCATAGTAATGATTAAGCCATTGAGCATGCTTGCCCTTATCGGGGCATATTTAGTTAACACAATGATTCCCTGGCTGGTGTCCTATTTCAGCGACGACAGTGAGACTTGGAGAGTAAAGAATGGCAGGTGACAGCCTGACCTCGGGTCAGTATATACAGCATCATCTACAGAACATGGTTTTTGGAAAGCTTCCAGAAGACGTGGTGGGTGAAGAGCTTTGTAATGGCGTTATTGTTGAACAGGCTGGCTGGCAGCTGGCCAGCTGTGCAGCAGAAGCTAAAGCTATGGGCTTCTGGTCATATCATGTAGATTCACTTGGCTGGTCTGTAGGCCTTGCGCTGATTTTCTTTTTTGCTTTTAGACATGTTGCTAAAAATGTCACCACAGGTGTACCTGGCGGGTTCCAGAATTTTGTCGAAATGATTATTGATTTTGTTAACGACAGTGTTCGTGGTTCATTTAGTGGTAAGAATGATATTGTTGCCCCACTGGCCCTGACCATATTTGCCTGGGTATTTTTAATGAATTTTATGGATCTGATTCCTGTTGACTGGTTGCCCATGCTGGCTCAGCAGATTGGTGCAGCTTTTGGAGCAGATCCTCATCATGTTTATTTTAAAGTAGTTCCTTCAACTGATCCTAATGTAACGTTTGGTATGGCACTGGGTGTGTTCTGGCTCATGCTCTATTACAGTATCAAGATCAAAGGTTTTGGCGGGTTCTTTGGCGAACTGGCATTTCAACCGTTTGGTAAACTTGGTATGCCGGCCAATTTAGTTCTTGAAGGTGTTTCACTGATTTCTAAACCTGTCTCACTGGCGCTGCGTTTATTCGGCAACATGTATGCAGGTGAAACTATTTTTATTCTGATCGCACTGATGTATGGCGGTAGTTTATTGATTGGTACGTTTGGCGGTTTGCTGCAACTGGGCTGGGCCATTTTCCATATTCTGATTATCACGTTGCAGGCGTTTATTTTTATGACTCTGACAATCGTTTATCTTGATATGGCGCATACGGACCACTAAAGAATTTATTTTTAACTTTTTAATTTAAAACTTTTCTCACAGGAGATAAAACAATGACTGAAGCAACTGCATTGCTGTATATCGCTGGTGCATTAATGATGGGTCTGGGTGCCCTGGGTGCTGCTATTGGTATCGGTATACTTGGTGGTCGATTCCTGGAAGGTGCTGCTCGTCAGCCTGAACTGATTCCTATGTTACGTACTCAGTTCTTCATCGTAATGGGTCTTGTTGACGCGGTTCCAATGATCGCTGTTGGTATTGCGCTTTACGTTCTGTTCGCGGTTGTTGGTGGTTAAATCAAACAAGGTGATTTGGTTTAAACACTTACGAGGTGAAATAGCATGAATATTACAGCAACCCTCATCGGTCAATCGATAGCATTTTTTGTTTTCGTTCTATTTGTTATGAAGTATGTCTGGCCACCACTGATAGTGGCGCTGGATGAACGTAAAAAAACAATTGCCGATGGACTCGCTGCTGCCGAAAAAGGCAAGCATGAACAGGAGCTGGCTGAAAAAGCGGCTGAGAAACATATTAAAGAGGCCAAAGATCAGGCAGCTGAAATACTGGCTCAGGCGCAAAAGCGTGCAACAGAAATTGTTGAAGAAGCAAAAATTGATGCAAGGGAAGAAGCAAATGGTATTAAGAATGCCGCGACTGCAGAAATCGATCAGGAAGTTAATCGAGCAAAAGAGCATCTTAGACAACAGGTTGCCAGCTTAACAATTAGCGGCGCTGGAAAAATTCTTAAGCGTGAAATTGACGAGAAAGCTCATAGCGATATCGTTGATGATTTAATCGCGCAGATATAGGTAGGCACATGTCTGATTACATTACTGCCGCAAGACCTTATGCAAAAGCTGTTTTTGAAATCGCCCAGGCGGAATCAAAGCAGGTTGAATGGAGTGATGTGCTCGCACTGTTAACTCAGATAGTTAGCAATGAAGATATGCGAGACGTCCTTGAATCACCGCATATGGGTGCTGCTGATAAGGGTGGGCTTTTGATCGACATTTGTAGCGATAGTTTGTCGGACAGTAATCGTAATTTTGTCAAACTGTTAGCTGAAAATGGTCGTCTGGCTTTGTTACCAGAAATAGTTTTGTTGTACGAAGAATTACGTGCTGAAGCAGAAAGTAAAATTGAAGCAACAGTGACATCTGCTTATCCATTAAGCGATGCACAACTGAAAGCCATGACAGAAGCCTTAAAGAAAAAACTCGGCTGCGAAGTTACCCTGGTAACTGAAACCGATTCATCATTAATCGGTGGCGTAGTGATTAAAGCCGGCGATTTAGTTATTGATGGCTCTGCACAAGCAAGGCTAGATTCCTTAGCGCAAGCGCTAAGCCATTAATTAGAGGATTAAGAGAATGCAACTGAATCCATCAGAAATCAGTGATCTGATTAAAAAACGAATTGAAAACTTTGATACGGGTGTTGAAGCACGTACCGAAGGAACTATTGTAAGCCTGACTGACGGTATTATCCGTATTCATGGTCTGGCTGAAGCCATGCAGGGTGAAATGATCGAACTGCCTGGTGATACTTATGCATTAGCATTGAATCTTGAGCGTGACTCGGTCGGCGCGGTTGTACTGGGTTCATATGGTCATCTT
>JAOUQA010000334.1 GCA_029879605.1 Gammaproteobacteria bacterium | reverse complement strand
TTAATTAAATTTTATTATTAATGATTATAGAAATTATCAGTTTTGGCCTTGCATCAGCCTTTTTCCTGTTACTTGGATTATTGTTACTAACAGGTCAGAGAGATATTCTTTCTAAAAAAATGCTTGTGCTAGCATCTCTTGTTAGTGCAGTCTGGGCTGGTGCAGTTACTTATCAGGCAGCATTTGGAGGCCTGATTAATATCACTCTACTTCTTGAATTATTGCGTGCCCTCGCATGGTTCGGTTTTCTTCTGGTTATGTTACGTACTGCATATATGCAGACTGATAACGTTTCCAGGAAATTCAAAATTACAATGGTTGGTGTTTCTGCATTCATATTTGGTCTAATGCTATTAGTTACTTATAGACTATCAGGAGGTTCGTTATTTGAAATCATTGCCGGTAACGACGTTCTTGCAGGCCATCTGATGATTTCGGTTGGTGGCCTAGTAATTACAGAGCAATTATATAGAAATACACCAGTGGATCATCGGTGGGCATTAAAATACTTCTGGCTGGCTCTTGGAAGTATGTTTGCATATGATTTTTACCTGTATTCAGACGCATTATTATTTCAACGTATAGATAATGAATTATGGAATGCACGTGGGTTTATTCATGCAATGGTTGTGCCTTTAATTGGTCTCGCAATACGTCGTGAAATGCAATGGTCTCTGGGTAAAAGCTCAATAGATATTTTTATTTCAAGACGAATTGTATTTCACACGACGACCCTGCTTGCAGTAGGTATCTATATGATACTTATTGGTTTTGGTGGGTATTATGTCAGGGAATTTGGTGGTGACTGGGGTGAAATTGCCCAGGCTACATTTATATTTGGCGCAAGCGTTACACTCTTTGTCTTACTGTTCTCAGGAAAATTACGCTCACGTTTACGTGTATTGATTGATAAGCATTTCTTTCATTATAAATATGACTATCGTGACGAATGGTTACGAATTATTCGAACGCTTTCGGTCAATAGTAACTCTGAAACTTTGCATGAGAGAGCTATTCGTTCATTTGCGCAAATTATCGACAGTCCTGGAGGTATTTTATGGTTGAAACAGGGTGCTGGCCGTTATGCGCCGGACTCCTGGTGGAATATGGAACCTGTTAAATCAAAAGAATATGATGATAGTTCATTTATAAGATTCCTTGAAGAGCAGCAGTTTGTCATTAATTTAGACGAGTTTTCTAAAAGCCCTGAGATGTACACCCGGCTGGCCAATCTCGAAATACCTGACTGGCTTAAGTCAATAAAAAATGCCTGGTTAGTAATTCCGTTAATGTTAAATGAAAAACTATTAGGTTTTATTATTCTTGCTCATTCACCATCACATCACCGTTATTTTAACTGGGAAGATACTGATTTATTGAAAACCGTTGGTAGACAGGTAGCAAGTTATATTGCTCAAAATTCTGCAGCTCAGGAACTTGTTAATGCAAAGCGATTTGAAGAAGTTAATCGTCTTTCAGCATTTATTATTCATGATCTTAAAAATATGATTGGACAGTTATCATTAGTTGTTTCAAATGCTGCCAAGCACAAAAGCAATCCATTATTTATTGAAGATGCGGTACTTACAGTTGAAAATTCTGTGCAGAAAATGAATAAGCTTTTATCTCGAATTAAGGGTGAGCAGACAGAAGATAGTATTGTTTCTTTTAATTTGTGTAAATTACTCGAAGAAGTCGTCAGGCTTAGAAGTCAGGGTGGAGCATTGCCTATCCCACTATTATATTGCAAAGTCGATTCTATCAGAATTTCAGCTGATAGAGATAGAATGGCTGCCAATCTTGGACATATTTTACAGAACGCCCAGGATGCGACAGATGAGAACGGAAAAATTAATGTCTTTATATCAAGGCGTGATAAATATGCCATTATCGAAATAGAAGATACTGGCTGTGGCATGGATGAACGATTTATACATGAAAAACTTTTTCAGCCATTTGAATCAACCAAGGGAACCATGGGGATAGGTGTTTTTCAGGTCAGGGAATATATCCAGAAACTTGGAGGAGAACTTGAAGTACAGAGCACCATCGGTAAGGGTACTATATTTCGGATGTTAATTCCTGAAATGACCGATACCAACCTGTCCAATTCTGTAAAAAGTTCAGTTACAAATAATCTTTGATGGTATTTTCTTCATGCACCATGTACATAAACGTTTATTGATTGTCGATGATGATCCGGGTATTCAGAGCCAGTTAAAGTGGGGCTTTGATGATTATGAAGTCTATACTGCTGATAATTTTTCGAATGCAATTACAGCATTCAAAAAGTATCATCCTCCAGTCGTCACTCTTGATCTTGGTTTGCCCCCTGACGTAGATGGTGAATCAGAAGGTTTTGCGGTTTTACAACAGATCATGAAAATAGCTCCTGATACAAAAGTCATTATTGTTTCTGGTTCTGAAAATTCATTGAATATTGATCGGGCTACTGAGTCCGGTGCGTATGACTATTATTCAAAACCTGTTCAGATTGAGCAGTTACAGCAAATCGTTGAGAGTGCATACCGTGCTTATCAGGAAAAAGTGTAAAAAATAGCGACTAAATCACCGTAACTAGCTGTTATTAAAGGGAATAATATATTTAACTACTGCTTGCTATGTGTTAAAAATTACGGCAAAATCTATGTTTTAGAATTCAAGTTAAATGAACATGGAAATTATTAAAAGATTACTGATCGTAGAAGATGATCCCGGTTTGCAAAAACAAATGCGCTGGAGCTTTGAGGATTTTGAAGTCCTGATTGCAAGTAATCGAGAGGAAGCTATTCAGCAAATCAAAAAACATCATCCCCCGGTAGTAACCGTTGATTTAGGATTGCCTCCCGACCCCGAAGGCTGTACTGAGGGTCTTGCCACAATCGATGAAATTCTTCGAATGGCACCTCATACAAAAGTTATCGTCGTGAGTGGCAACGATGAGCGAGAGAACGCTGTTAATGCTGTGGCATCTGGTGCTTATGATTTTTACCAGAAGCCAATTGATAGTGATCTGCTCAACCAGATTGTTAATCGAGCTTATCATGTCTACGAGCTCGAAGAAGAGAATCGCAAACTCTCCATGCAGCAGAT
>JAOUQA010000333.1 GCA_029879605.1 Gammaproteobacteria bacterium | reverse complement strand
CGGTACGCAAATCACCATTGGTACCATCCATAACTGCAAATTGACCAGTAACATTATGAGTAATTTTAGATCCACTACCGTATTCTTCGTTGTTTACAGTTGAAAAATAATATTCGAGATTAATACCTGCGCCTACAGGACCAGCTGCTAACAGAATATTTTCTATAATATGTCCTTCATCATCATCCTGTGTTGGATCATATGAAATAAGAAAAACACGTCTATCAAAAAATGCTCCCTGTGATATTGATCGACGACCGATGATTGCGGCGGCATTAGTGGCATGTCCAAGTTCTGGTCGTGCCTGGCTAAAGTCATAGGATCGACCAATAATGTGTTTCAGTGCTTTATTCAGGCTGGGGTTTCTAGGTGCTGATGCCAGTCGACGACAACGTTCATGTGCAGATAATTTTGTGGCCTGGAATAAATCAGCTTTTAATTGAGCAAATGCTGTCTGTGATGTTGCTGGTATTTTATCAGTGTCGTACCAGCTAATGGTTTCATCACAGGTATTGTGTTCGGCACCAAGAAACCATGTGTCTTCTGGAATCAGGAAACCTCGCTGACTTAATAAATTACGAATTTCAGGTCTATTTGCCATCATTGCAAAGGCGCGTGCATTTGGACCGCCATGTCGACCACTGCATGCACCACAGTCATAGGCTGCAAGGTGAGGATTGTTCTGACTGCCTGAGCCATGGCCCATCATAACTACAAAATTACCTAATCCTTGATTAAGTCCGATTGTACGTAAAAAATTCTGTATTCGATCGGCCTGTTCCTGATCAGTGAAACCTGGGCGAGGGTTCTCGGGTGTTGCTTCGTGACGGCTATCAGTTGCATTAAGTTTTAGATGTGTATTTACGTGTAGATCAAAAATTGATTTAAGTTTTTCAACTGTAATGCCATGTAATCGCGAAGAAAAAACTTTTCCAAATAGTGCAATCAGGGCAAATGGAGCGGTGGATGCAACAATAAGGGGTGATAGTAAATGACGGCGTGTTTCCTGATGAATTAGATCCTTAAGCCAGAGGCGAAACTGTCGTCGTGTTTGATGACGTTTGTATTGGTGTTGCTGGTCATCATTGGCCAGTTCGTCAATCTGGTGTGAAGGAGTAACTACAACAGGGCATAGTGGTGTAACTTGTTCATCATCAAGTCCTTTCCAGTTGATGGCAACACCAAAAAAACCTGCAGCACCCATGGTTTCAATATTTGGGTTGAGTTCTTCAAGGTGCCTGCGGATGCTTTCTTCACGATCATCCATGCAAAAAACAATTTGTGCAGCTGGACGCTGATTACGTTGTTGCCAGCGTCCACGTCCCTGGTTGTTAACAATTGCATTGAAAAGTTCTTCACGATAGTGGCGTTCGTAGGCCTGTAGCCAGATAAAACCACGAGTTTCATTATCCAGTTTGTCAAGGCAGTCAAACATACTTGTGACATGATCGCTGGTAAGCTGGTTGATGTCTTCAGCACAGAGACCCAGGTGTTGAGCAAGTCTGAAAAATTTCCAGCCATGATCAAACACATTTTTCCCTTTACTTAGACCTGACATAGGGCTTTGTTGCCAGGTAATTAACATATCTGAAATTTCTTTCCAGTGTTGATAGTCGCCATGTGCTGTCAGGGAGTTCTGAATTTGTCGTTGTGCCATGGAAGCCAGGTATTCCGGCATACGATTATTAAAAAGGGTATAGCGTACAAAAAATTCTGAGCGACGTCGTCTGAAATACCAGCGAAGAACATCAATATTAGCTGCAAGTTGCCAGTGTTCACGACACAGTCGTTGAGCAAATAAGCGCTCAAGTATAAGTCTGACGGCGAGGTAATCGAGCATGTCGACTGGGTATGATGTTTTATTATAACCAGGATGTGTATGACGCCAGAGAAAAATACCAGACCAGCCGGGTAATTCAAGAGCAATGCGTTCGATGTAATTAACCCAGTGAGTTTCTGGTATTCCGAGCTGGGTTAATTGAAGAATAATTGCATCTAGCGGATCATCTGGTAAATGGTGGAGGTTGTCCTGCCACTCAGGTAATTGTTCAAAAATCCAGGATAGATCAGTAAGGGCGCTTTTTTTCCATGCTGCATAAAAACCATTATTACGTTCATTGTTGTGCCAGGCAGACATGCCCTGATCAAGATAGTTGGCAATATGGTTTTGCATGCTGCTGCGAATGTTGTCCAGGATATCAATGCCGGTTAGAGATAAAAGAAAACCTCGCAGGGTTGTGTCATGGCCAATTTTGCGCAGTAGTTGCCCTAGTCTGTTTTTGCTTTCTTTATGTACCTGCTTATGAAGCAATGAAGGGCCGGTAGAGGTTTCATTAACAGATTCTGTAATATTTCTTAAAATAATTTCTGCTCGTTCTGGATCCAGATCAACCAGATCTTCCGGGTGTAAAATAAAATGCTGAAGATTGAGTTTTTTAAGACAGGCTTGCCAAAGTGCGTGTATAGCACTGGCTTCACTGGTTTCACCCTGTTCCTGTGCGGCTTTTAATAAACGTTGGCGTGATGTTTCGTTAACATCTGGCTGGAAGGTGGTTAGTGCATTTAATTCTTCGGTTTGCCATGTTAACTGGCAGCCTGTAACAGGGTTGAATGCATATAATAATCTAGCCAGGTAGATATCTTTTTGTGTAATATTTTGTTGACTCGTTTTAGTGATCAGCTTATCGGCTTCAAGTTGCTCAGTTTCGTTAAGTATCTGATTTAAATCTTCCAGTGAAATACGGCCATTAGAAAAATAATGCCGGTATTTTTCCTCCGTTTCATAACCGTAGATACCAGTAATTTCCCTGGCAGCTTTTAAAGCATCAGCAAAAGACAAATGTTCAAAACCGTGTAATGTATTGTGGTGTACAAAGTCTTTAATAGGTGCCTGGGCAGGTAGAATATGTTCAAAATGCCTGAGAGCCTGCTGTAGTTGCTGACGAAATATTTCTTTTATCGGGTGGTCGGTATTTAGAGTCATCATGTAATTACCTAAAACCTGATAGCAAAAATATTGCTGAGGGCATGAATTGAGACTGACATCAGTTCAAGGGTTGGTGCAGGGAAAAAACCGATCCATAAAAAACCCGCTGTTAACAC
>JAOUQA010000331.1 GCA_029879605.1 Gammaproteobacteria bacterium | reverse complement strand
AGCATCTTCCAGCTGTTTATCCAGCTCACCTCCCCCGACAGCCACAATCAGCATTTCAAGGGTCGGAACCAGCTTATCTATAGAGCCAATCTTGATAGTGGACATCGTATTTTTCAGTTGAAGCTTCCGGGCACCATAAGAAACCTTCAGGTAGTAATCATCACCCTGTTGCCAGTACCATTGTCGAATCTTACGAGGCAGCTGCTTTTTGACCTTCTGGCCTGATTCTGGGTCATCCACCCAGACATCATGATATCTGAGGTACGGCTCACCGCTAATCATGGCCTGAGCCATTTCTTTCTGCTCGGTCAGGCGCTCAATGAGCTTGGCTCGTCTGGACTCAATGGGGTTGTGGTTATGTCTGGATACATCTTTGACGATAGATAATTTTGAAAGGATAGGCATGATTGTTCTCCTGTTTAATCAATACCTAAAGACATGCTATAGCGGACGACATCTGACCGCAAGGAAGGACCCTGAAGACAACTCAAAAATGACGATGCAAAACCTGTTTGACGCGGGTTATTTTGGTGCGTAGTATGGTGCGTAGAACCGCTTTTTTATGAAAATATAACTCATTGATTCAACAGGTTATATAGAAATAGTGCCAAGTCCTCTTCTCGGCACCACACTTGCCGGTGTGGAAACCGGTAAATTGAAAGTGCGAAGCACACTTGATAACCTGCATCAAAAAAGTTTCACCTGATCCCGCTTTATCCTGTAATTGCCTTGGTAAATACGAGTAATAAAACAATCATATTCAACTTTTTTTAATTTCAAATAAGCCTGATTTTCTATGAATAACAAACATCTTTTTCGTTTCCTTGGAACTACATTATTGTTGACCATATTGGCAGCCTGCTCCGAGCCGCCTTATAGCAACCTGGATAATGAACAGTTAACAACCATGCTTGAACAGAATGTGCCGATTTTTGATATTCGACGCCCGGATGAATGGCAACAAACAGGTGTCATCAAGGATAGCCAGCTACTGACCTTTGTAGATGCCAGTGGGCGGGTAAAAGCTGATTTCCTGCCCCGTTTTACTCAAAGCGTAGGTAAAGACGATACCGTCATATTAATCTGTCGTACTGGCAACCGCACCAGTACGCTTGCACGTTACCTGGTCGAGAAGCTTGGCTACACAAAAGTTTTTAATGTACGCAACGGCATCACCCAGTGGATCCGTGAAGAACGACCTGTCACTCGATTATAAAACACCTGTTTAGAGATAAGGCATGACTCATATTCCCGAAACAAACCCGCGACATTCTTCCAGCCACCAATCACGCCCGATGATTGACCTGCTGGTCAGCATTATTATCCCGTCTTTTGTTCTGATGAAACTCAGTGGTGATGATGACCTTGGCGCGACCACTGCTTTAATTGTAGCCCTGGCTTTCCCCCTGGGATGGGGCCTGTTTGAACAACTCCGCTATAAGAAATTCAACTTTATTGCACTGCTGGGATTAATCAGCGTATTACTAACCGGCGGCATCGGCCTGCTACAACTCGATCCGCAGTGGCTGGCTATTAAGGAAGCGGCTATCCCCGGTTTAATCGGTATTGCCGTGTTAGTGTCCACGCGCACCCGTTACCCCCTGGTCAAAACCCTGCTCTTCAACCCGAAGATTATGGCTGTCAGCAAGATCAAACAGAAACTCGAAGAACATGGAAATGGCGACGCGTTTGAAGCTCGTTTAATGAATGCCACTTATTTACTGAGTGGGACTTTTCTTTTTTCAGCTACGATGAATTACATCCTGGCAAAATGGATTGTAACTAGCACAGCGGGTAGCGCGGCTTTCAACGAGGAACTCGGACGAATGACCCTGCTCAGCTATCCAGTCATTGCCATTCCTTCCATGCTAATGATGATGGCCATCCTGTATTATCTATGGCGAACGATTCATGGTATGACCGGGCTTAAACTGGAAGAAATACTGGTCGCACACAATTCAGAGTAAAAACACCCGGTTAAACAACACCACATTAGAGAAGACGCACTAGCAATACCAGGGCTCGATTGATGTGCTGAATAATTCACGCAGGCCCCAGAAAAATAAACCTGTACAAATCACTAAGCTATATACGTTTTTTTCTTATAAAAATAAAAAAGCACAGGCATTAAAAACATTGAAACCAGCGGTGCGGTAAACATACCGCCGACCAGTGGAATTGCGATCGGGCGCATTACTTCAAGACCTGTGCCGTCGCCCAGCAATATAGGTAATAAGCCGCCAATAATAATCGCCACCGTCATGGTTTTAGGCCGCACCCTTCTTAATGCACCCTGCAATACAGCCTGCCTGAGCTCTTCACTGGTTTGTGGCTTATTCTGTTTTATTGAATCATTTAAATAGATCAGCATGAGAATACTAAATTCAATTGCCACGCCGGCTAAAGCAATAAAACCGATTGCCACGGCGACGGATAAATTTATATCGTAAAAATAAAGCAACCAGACACCGCCTAGCAATGCAAAAGGCACAGACAGCATAACCATTAGTGGCTCTGTAATATTTTTAAAACTTAAATACAGAAGTACAAAAATAATAATTAATGTTAACGGGATAATATAGAAAAGTTTTTCCTTGACCCGTTCATAATATTCAAACTCACCCGCCCAGGCCAGGCTATAACCGGTTGGCAACACGACCTCATTAGCAATAAGTGATTTCAATTCTTTCACGTAAGCACCGAGATCACGCTGTTTAATATCGATATAGACATAAACACTGAGACGGCCATTTTCACTTTTTATCATTGCCGGTCCATCTGCATACTCAATTTCAGCAAACTCACTAAGTGGCAATAACTCCCCATGTTTCGTAACCACGGGTAAATCGCGTAATTTTGAAATAGAATTTCTTATATCATAGGGGTAGCGAATATTAATCGGGTAACGTTCTCGACCCTCGACCGTTTCAGTAATATTCATACCGCCAACTGCCGATGAAATAATTTCCTGCAAATCACCGACATTAAAAAGCTGCTGACCGGCATTGTATCGGTCAATGGTAATATTAATGTAACGACCATTAGAAATACGTTCTGCAATAACCGATGCCGTACCATCAATGGATTTGGCCAGGGTTTCTATATGATG
>JAOUQA010000332.1 GCA_029879605.1 Gammaproteobacteria bacterium | reverse complement strand
AGGTGATTGGGTTTTATTTTTCTATATATTGATTAAATATTTTTTAGAGATTTAATTTTAGAGAGATTGCTAGATTGTAGTGATGTTTGTTGAATCGTATTATTGTATTTTGAAATTTAAGCTTCAATACATGGTGATATTTATGTGTAGTATATATTATGGTTTAAATTAGATATGGCAAAACTTGTGATTTCACTGGATTTTGAATTGTTTTGGGGTGTTTCTAATTCACGAACTATGAGGAATTACGGTAGCAATATTGAGGGTGTCTGGAAGGCTGTGCCTGAGATGTTGGAGTTATTTAGTAGATTTGATGTTCATGTTACCTGGGCTACTGTAGGCATGTTGATGTGCCGTAACTATGATCACTGGTCTGATATGCGTCCGATTTTAGAGCCTTATTACAGACGTTCTTCGTGTTCGACCTATAGATTAGACGAATTAGTTAAAAATAATCCAAAACTTTTTTTTGCAAGACCTTTGGTGGATAATATACTTAGTATTGGTGGTCATGAGTTAGCGACTCATACTTATAGTCATTTCTATTGGTGAAGAAGGGGTGACGCCTCAGCAATTTTCTGCTGATCTTAATTGTGCTAATGAAATAGCGTCAGAAATGGGTGTCGCTTTTCGTAGTATTGTATTCCCGCGCAATCAGGTTAAGCATGAGTATTTGAAGATGTTACCTAGCGCAGGTATTAAAGTTTACCGTGGTAACCCAGATAATTGGCTCTATAGAGATGGTCATTTTGCCCCAGGTGGTTCTGTTGGGCGTGTTGTTAGATTTTTAGATGCATGGCTGCCTCTGACAGGAGATCATTCATCACATGTTGCTATAGATGGTGAGTTAATTAATGTGCCTGCGAGTCTTTTTTTGAGGCCCTGGTCTCGACGATTCAGTTTGCTTGAGTCATTACGGTTGCATCGTCTAAAAAACGCGATGACTGTAGCGGCACAAACTGGGCGTGTTTGTCATCTCTGGTGGCATCCTCATAATTTTGGTGTTAATTTAGAAAATAATCTCGCTGCGTTGAAAAATTTACTGGAGCATTACCGGCATCTGAAAGATTTATATGGGATGAAATCAGTTGTTATGAGTGATTTTGAATCTGTGGGGAAATAGTGAAAATAATTGTTCTTGCAACAGCTAGTACGTCTACCTGGTTGCTCGTTAATTCGTTGAAGGAAAGTTATCTAGATATACAGGTTGGAATTGAACGACCAGTTTCTCGTTGGATGTTAATGAGACGTCGTGTAGGGCATGTTGGAGTGTGGAGAGTATTTGGGCAGATTCTTTTTATTCTGTTTTCAATATGGTTGCGACGGTCTAGTCGTCAACGAGTAAAAACTTTGATTAATAATGCTGGGTTATCAATTTTTAAACCCGAGGTTTTAAATGTTAGGAATTTCGATTCTGTAAATTCTGAGGCATGTGTAAGCTGGTTAATCAGTGAGGCTCCAGACGTTGTTATTATCAATGGCACTCGTATTGTTTCGTCTGTTGTTCTTGATTGTTCCGACGCTGTTTTTTTAAATATCCATTGTGGAATTACACCTGCTTACCGTGGAGTTCATGGAGGGTATTGGGCATTGCAGCGACAGGATGCAGAAAATGCTGGTGTGACGGTGCATCTGGTTGATTCGGGTGTTGATACAGGTGGTGTTTTATATCAGGCGGCTATAGATGTAGACCAGTATGATAATTTCATTACTTACCCGGTAAAGCAGTATATTGTAGGTATTCCTTTGATGAAGCAGGCGCTTAAAGATGTTGCTGAGGGTCGTGTAAAAGTTATTGTGAGAGATGATTTGTCTTCAGCTATCTGGCAGCATCCAACATTGTGGCAATACCTCAAAGATCGATGGTTTAGGGGTGTCTATTAATGCCTAGGGTCCTTCATGTTATTAGCGGGTTAAAAGTGGGTGGTGCAGAGATGGCTCTCCATCGATTGATTACTAGTTCATGTGATAGTGATTTTGAGCATATTGTTATTGCACTAACATCTAATGGTGCGATGAAGCAACGTTTTGAAGAGGCAAATATAAAACTTTATATGTTGAACTTTAAGAGTTCTCTGTTTTTACAATTTTTTCGCTTATTTATGTTAATAAGAAAAATCAAACCTGATATTGTTAGTACCTGGATGTATCATGCTGACTTTTTTGGTGGGCTTGCTGCGCGTTTGGCGGGTGTTCGAAAAATTATTTGGGGAATTCGCAGGAGTGATGTTTCTGTAGGGGGTATTCGTGCCTCAGCAATAATATGTCGATTGTGTGCGTGGCTTTCTGGTTGGCTGCCTGAAGTTATTATATGTGTTGCTGAGGCGGCACGTCGTTCTCATGTAAGTGCTGGTTATGAGCAAAAAAGAATGGTTGTTGTTCACAATGGTTTTGATATTGAGAGTTTGAGTGCTACGGAAGAGCAACGTCTGGTATTACGTAATGAATGTGGTTTTGATTCAGATGTTGTAGTGGTAGGTAGTTTAGGGCGTTTTAATGAGGCTAAAGATCAAAATAATTTTGTCAGGGCAGCAGGGTTGGTCGCACAAAGTTTCTCAAATATAATGTTTCTTATGGTTGGAAGAGATTTGCAGCCGGATAATGCAGAATTGATTGCATGGATAAAGCAGACAGGTTATGAGCGTAAATTTGTGCTTTTAGGCGAGCGATCAGATGTGCCGGTATGTCTGTCAGCGATGGATGTTTTTTGTTTGCATTCGCGTACTGAGGGTTTTCCAAACGTATTAGGTGAGGCAATGTCACTGGGCTTGCCTTGTGTTGCTACAGATGTTGGTGATGCAGCTTTACTACTTGGCGGTAGTGGTTTGGTTGTGCAAAAAGAAGACCCTCATGCTTTAGCACAGGGAATAGAAGAATTATTGATGCTGACGATTGAGGAACGTGTTTCTCTTGGCCAAAAGGCCAGGCAAAGAATTGAAAATGAATTTACGTTGCCACGGGTACGAGAACGCTTTGAGAGAATCTACAAAGAAGTATTGAAAAGGTAGAATGGATTAATGTGTGGTTTAGTTGGCTATTTAGGTGGTGATAAGCATTTTGCAAAGGGGTATGATGAGGCTGTGCTTCAGCGTATGGCAGATAGAATTGT
>JAOUQA010000330.1 GCA_029879605.1 Gammaproteobacteria bacterium | reverse complement strand
TTGAGAATTAATAGTAAAGACGTTTTATACTGTAAGTATTTTATTTAATGACCAATTTAACATTATGCCAACAAAAATCGGCTTGCTTAGTGACGTTCACGCAACTGTAGAACCCTTGCGAGAGGCTATAACATTATTCAAAAAAAGTAATGTGTCTAGAATTATCTGTGCGGGTGATATTGCAGGATATGGAGAAGAGCTGCTAGAAACAGTAAAAATATTACAAGCTAACAATGTTTTAGTAGTAAGAGGAAATCATGAAGAGTGGTATCTGGAGAATGAGGGAGAAGATGAAGTAGTAAGATGCTATTTTGATCAGTTGCCAGTTTGTGAAGAGTTAACAGTAGAAAATAAAACGATTTATCTTGTACATGCACATCCACCCGATGGCATAATGGGTGGAATGAAGTTGCTGGATATGACAGGACAGATTATTGAGGATGAATTAGATAAATGGAGTGAAAGTATTAAAAAAATAAAAAGCGATGTATTGATAGTGGGCCATACCCATCAGGTTTTTTCTGTAAATATAAATGACACACTTGTTATAAACCCTGGAAGCAGCAAGTATAATAATAGTTGTGCAATCCTTGAATTGCCCGAGATGATTGTTAACTGGTACCCACTGGCTGGAAAAAGAATTGAATCAGTCTGGAACTGGAGTTCTCAGTTTAGAAATAATTAAGCAAAGAAAGTTTAAAAAGTAAAATATGAAAAATATTATAAATAAAATACCAACAGATATACTTATTTTTGCAACGATAATTTTAGGACTGGCACCATTTGTACCTGAGCCACATTTATGGCAAAAGATTAAAATGCTAGTTAATGGTGAGCTAACAAGGCCACTGGATATTTTTGACCTTCTTATGCATGGTACACCAGCAGTCTTACTGCTAATTAAACTATCAATGAAGACAGAGAGTAGTGATCAAATACCAAAATAAGCTAGTAGAGGTGAATTTGATTGAACCTGCTCAAGCTGATTGATTTTAACATCAAATTTATGTTCTTTGGTGTTGGTTGAATACCATTCATTGCAAATATCTATCGCTTCATCTACAGAACTGAAGTAGCCTAGAACATAACCCATATCGGTCATAATTGATACGCTAGTATCATGGTGTTGATTAACTGTGAACTTCATAAAAAACCTTTAATCATTTAATTTGAAGCCTGATAATACTCAAAATAGAAGTGAGCTGTCACCCCTTTTCAGGTGATTGAGGTTCTATTTTTATTGATAATAATCAAAATAAATACCACAGAAAAGCAAATATATTCGTATATATCGAAATTAACAATTACTAATAATGAAATAGAGATATGACAGGTGCAGGAAAACAGATCGATAGCCAGAAATTATTCAATCAGCAGAAGGATTGCAAAGACTATCGACCAGGACTCAAAGTTATTATTGATGATATTAAGAGCCAGGATAATTTAGCAAGTATATTTAGAGTTGCCGATGCAGCAGGCTGTAATCACATAATACTTCAAAGTGATTGTGAAATAACAAAAAGCAAACAATTTACAAGAATTGCGAGAAGTACGGAAAAGTTTATAAATTTAGAGATATTAAGTAAGACCGATTTATTTGAATCGATAAATAAATACAAGCCACTGGTTGCAGTAGAGATTACAACAGAGTCAAAAAATATTTTTGATTCTGTTTTGCCGGCTGATTGCACATTTGTAATAGGTAATGAACAAAATGGTATAAGTAATGACCTGTTACAGGTCTGTCAGCAGGCGATTCATATTCCTATGTTTGGCCATAATGGCTCGATGAATGTTAGTCATGCACTTGCAATCGCTTTATTTGAATGGCGTAGACAACAAGTTAAACTAGCGTACTAGTTGCTGATTAACTTCATCTCTTTTATTTTTGCCTGCTAATAGTTCTATCAATGTCAAGGCAAAATCCATAGCAGTTCCTGGTCCCCTGGATGTAATAATAGTTTGATCAATTTCAACGGCATTAGATGTAATGCGAGTAGTCGACAGTGATAATGAATCTAAAGCACCTGGATAACAGCTAACGGTTTTATTAGTTAGCAGACCTGCGGTTGCTAGTGCTTTAGGTGCAGCACAGATAGCAGCAATATATTTACCCAGTTGTGCATGCTTGATTAATAATTGCTGTACACTAGAATCTGATGCCAGGTGATCTGCACCTGGTAATCCGCCTGGTAGTACAATCATATCGTAAATATTATCACTAACTTTACCGATTGATGTATCTGGTAGTAGTGTCATGCCTCTCGATGCTTTTACTGGTTTTTCATCAAGCCCTGCTGTTGTGACATTGATCCCTGCCCTGACAAGCAGATCTGTTATTGTTATAGCTTCCAGTTCTTCACAGCCCTGTGCAAGTGGGACAAGAACATCAGGCATAATAGACTCCTTAACTTTTAGACTGCTGGTAGATATTTAAACCTTTAAGTAAATTCAGTGCTTCATTTATCTGATAGTCTGCAGGTAACGATTTTTGTTTTGGTGTTGATCGTGTATTTTCTGGGTTGTCATTATCAGGATTGCTGATATGCCCCTGTAAGTCGGATTCCTTTATATGTGTAATTTTAGAATTCTCTGCAGCAGTAAGTTTGTATTGGTCAAGTATTATATCAGGCAGGATGCCATTGGCCTGTATAGATCTACCAGAGGGGGTGAAATAACGAGCGGTGGTAAATTTAACAGCACCGCCATTAGGTAGTTCATGTACGGTTTGTACTGATCCTTTGCCAAAAGATTTGCTGCCCATTATGATTGCTCGTTTTTGATCCTGAAGAGCACCTGCGACGATTTCAGAGGCTGAAGCTGAACCACCATTTATAAGAACTACAATAGGTGCGCCATTAAGAATATCGTCAGGTTTTGCTTTAAATTCGAAATAAGAATCATCGACACGTCCCTTGGTATAAACAATTAATCCTTCTGTGAGAAATAAATCAGAAACATCTGCAGCAATGTTGAGAATTCCTCCGGGATTATTACGTAAATCGAGAACAATACCTTTTAAAGCCCGTTTGTTTTCATCTAGAAGGTCAGTTAATGCCTGTTTTAGGTGCTTGTAAGTACGAGCCTGAAAAGTTGTAATGCGAATATAACCAT
>JAOUQA010000329.1 GCA_029879605.1 Gammaproteobacteria bacterium | reverse complement strand
TCTAGCCAATGAATCTATACCCTTCGTCGCACTGGATTCAGACCCGGAAAATGTCGAAAGATGGCGTGAAAGCGGTCACCCGGTATTTCACGGGGATGTACGAAAACCCGAAGTCTTAAAATCAGCCGGGGCTACCAATGCAAAAGTCATTATTGTCACCCTGAATGACCCGGAAGCCAGCAAACAGCTGGTAACCTCATTACGTAAAACACACCCACATAAGGCCATCTATGTTCGTGGACATAGCCTCACTCAATGTCAGCAACTGAGACAACTGGGAGCAACCAGCGTAGTTTCAGAAAATATAGAAGCCAGCATCGAACTGGCCAGACTGGCGCTTATCAATGTAGGCATCAGCGCCAGCAGACAGCAGGAATTACTGGACGACTTTAGAAAAGAATATCACCAGCAGATCAATAATATTTCAACTGAAGATAACTAGCATCATCAAGCTCTATAAATAGATATTTTCAAGTTATCTAATAAATACCTGATCCAGATCGGCTTTTATCAGGACTATAAAACCTTATAATTAAATCAGGCAACTACCTGACTGTAAGTGGAGCCACTATCATGAACGAAAAAAAATCAGACTACGAAATTGAAATGGTGGAATGTTCTCAGTGTCTCAAGGAAATCCCGGCCAGCGAAGCAAAAAATGCTGAAGGCACTGATTATGTAGTTCATTTTTGCGGACTTGAGTGTTATGACAAATGGATAAAAGACCGGCCCGAAGAGAAAAAATAAACCCGGGTCCGATGTAACTGCACATTAACAGGCCAGATATTCCAGCCTGTTCATATAACTAACCACTGCCAGGTTAGACAGGTCAATACGCCTGGCAATTACATAAAAATAAATATCACAGACCCTGAAAATTATCACTATTTTCAGTTTCATTTCAGCTTCACCTGATACTGTTTCTCCATAGCAAAACCGATGGAGACAAACCATGCAACATAATACACAACAGATAAAGGTCTGGGACCCCCTGGTACGATTTTTTCACTGGAGCCTGGTACTGGCCTTTATGATTGCCTATATCACCGAGGAAGATTTTCTTACTCTACACAGCTACGCTGGTTACGCGGTACTGGGACTCATCCTGGTTCGTATTGTCTGGGGCCTGATTGGCACTCGACATGCCCGCTTCCGTGACTTTATCTATCCCCCGGAAACGATTAAACAATTCATAAAAGATACTATGACATTAAAAGCCAGGCGTTACCTGGGACACAACCCGGCGGGTGGCGCCATGATTCTGCTGATGATAGTCAGCCTGATCATTACCTCCGTAAGTGGCATTGCCGTTTATGGTGCAGAAGAACAACTGGGTCCGATGGCTGGCTGGTTCAGTCATGGCTTCTGGGGTGAAGCCTTAGAGGAACTCCATGAATTTTTCGCCAACTTTACTTTGTTGCTGGTCTTTATTCATATCTCAGGTGTGATTATCGAAAGCCTGATACATAAAGAGAATCTGGTTAAATCAATGGTCACCGGCATGAAACAAGCCGACAGTAATAAACAGGCTTCAGGAGAATCAAAATGAAACAACTGATATTAATAACAACCATTATGGTGACACAACTCTCACTGGCACAGGCTGAACCAGCCACAGTCAATGAAGTGATGAATCAGTTCATCACGCAAGGCGCAAGCAGAGGGAATGCAGAAAAAGGCAAATCACTGTGGAACACTTCATATGCCGGGCAAGCACCTTTTACTGAACGTAGCTGCCAGAGCTGCCATGGCAAAGACCTGACCCAGCCTGGCAAACATGTGCGTACCGGTAAACTCATTAAACCTCTCGCTCCTTCAGCTAACAAAAATAGTTTGAATGATGCGAAAAAAATTAATAAATGGTTTAAACGCAACTGCAAATGGACCCTGGGCAGGGAATGCAATACACAGGATAAAGCTGACATCCTGAGCTACATCAGTCAGCAATAAATACCTGGAGATAATCATGAAACAGACAATACTTATTATAGGTTTAATAATTACAGCCATCGCAACACTTCCCGTTGTGTTCAGTGATGATGACTGGCGAGAATATAAACAACTTTCACTGGGCGTATCTGCTATCTCTGACCCACTGTATAAAGAAGAATGTGGTAGCTGTCACATGGCCTACCCGCCTGGACTGTTACCTGCGGCTTCGTGGCAAAAGATGATGCTGGGACTGGAAGATCATTTTGGTGATAATGCTGAAATAGCAGCCGAGGATCACCAGCTAATCACACAGTTCCTGACTAAAAACAGTGCAGATGATTCCAGTTATCGACGCTCACGCAGAATTGTAAATTCTCTGAAACAGACTGATGTGCCGCTAAGGATTTCAGCTACTCCTTATTTTCTACATGAACATGATGAAATACCCGACAGGCTGGTTAGTAAAAATGACAAGGTTAAGAGCTTCAGTAACTGTAATGCCTGTCATCAACAGGCTGAACAGGGCATGTTTGATGAACACAGTATTCGTATCCCGGGCCATGGCCGATGGGATGACTAGTCCCGAACAGCAACACGATATGTTATGGTATAAATATGAATATGATTAAACCTGTTTTATTGCTACTACTCGTGTCTCTGCCCCTGCCAGGACTGGGTGACAATGACCATGATATGGCTAAACACCTTAAAGATACCGGGAATATACTGTCACTGGAAATCATCCTGAAAAATGCACGGGCAATTATTCCTGGAAAAATCCTGGAAGCTGAACTGGAATCAGAAGATGGCAAACTAATCTATGAAATTGAACTTCTGACTCCGGAAGGCAAAGTAATTGAGCTATTGTTTGATGCTCAAACGGGTAAACATATAGCAACCGAAATTGAGGACTGATATTTGCGCCTGTTACTGGTTGAAGATGACAATGACCTTTCAGCGACTTTAAAAAAATCACTGGAAACGGCAGGGTATGCAGTTGATCTGGCTGACAACGGAGTCGATGGTGAATACCTGGGCAATGAAAACATATATGATATTGCCGTGCTTGATATAGGACTACCTGAACGTAACGGTCTTGATGTATTAACTCACTGGCGCTTGAACAATAATCCTCTACCCGTCATTATTCTAACAGCTCGCGATTCATGGCAGGAACGAGTGGATGGTCTAAA
>JAOUQA010000328.1 GCA_029879605.1 Gammaproteobacteria bacterium | reverse complement strand
GTTTATTTCATTGCAGCCATGGTTTTTATTCTTGGGCTGAAAAAAATGAGTTCGCCGGTGACAGCAACCCGTGGCATTGTCTGGGCCGGTATTGCCATGGTGGCGGCATCATTGGTAGCTTTCCTGGAGCCAGGCGTACTGGCTCATGTTAATAATGTTGTTTTGATTATTGTGGCGATCGGGCTGGGCTCGACCATTGCCTATATGACAGCCAGGCGCGTGGCTATGACCGATATGCCACAAATGATTGCAATTTATAATGGCATGGGTGGGGGCGCTGCGGCAGCCATTGCTGCGGTTGAACTGGTCAGGGTATCGACCGGTGCAGTGCAACTTGAGACCATTATCCAGGTACTGGCGGTTCTTGGCGCAGTTATTGGTGCCGTGTCTTTTTCGGGCTCAGCCATTGCCTATGCCAAGTTGCAGGGTCTGATGAAAAAGACAGTGCGCTTGCCATTACATCAGATAATTAATCTGGGCCTGTTTATCGCCACCATTGGTGTTGGTGTCATGATTGGTTTTAACGAAACTGTTAGCACCGAACTGGTGGTAGCCTTTTTTATCCTGGCGCTGGTGTTTGGTGTCATGATGACCTTGCCTATCGGTGGTGCTGATATGCCAGTGGTGATTTCACTATTTAATGCCTTTACCGGGCTGGCGGTCGCCTTTGAGGGTTTTGTGCTAAATAATGCAGCGATGATTATTGCAGGCACGGTTGTCGGTTCATCGGGAACCCTGTTAACACAGTTGATGGCCAAAGCCATGAATCGTCCAATTTCGAATGTGCTGTTTAGTAGTTTTGGTTCACATTCTGCGGTAGCTGCTGAAGAGGCCATTGAAGGCTCGATGAAAGAAATCGAAGCCAGTGATGCAGCTATTATGATGGCCTATGCTGAAAAAGTGGTCATTATTCCTGGCTATGGCATGGCAGTAGCACAGGCGCAGCACAAGGTGCAGGAATTGACGCAGTTACTGGAAGATCGTGGTGTCAATGTAAGATTTGCTATTCATCCTGTAGCCGGACGTATGCCGGGTCATATGAATGTATTGCTGGCAGAGGCCGGTGTTGAATATGACAAGATTATGGATCTGGATGAGATTAATCCTGAATTCCCTGTTATTGATGTGGCATTAGTGATTGGTGCTAATGACGTGGTTAATCCCGTGGCAAAAACAAATCCAGATAGTCCAATTTATGGTATGCCGGTACTGAATGCTGATCAGGCCAGAAACTGTATTGTGATTAAACGGGGTAAGGGCTCAGGGTTTTCAGGTATCGAGAATCATTTATTTTATGCTGATAATACACGTATGTTGTATGGCGATGGACAGAAAGCAGTCGGTGAACTGATTTCCGGGGTAAAACAGCTGCAATAATAGAAAACATTGCTAAAAATCATCTGGCCGGTATTTTATTTTTTATTAGCTGCTAATCTCTAGTATGATGTAGCCACCTGCTTAGGTGATAGCCATAGTACGGCTAAACAGCGTATTATATTCCGTTATATTTGTTGAGAAATGTCGGTATAACAAATGGGTGCACAACCAAATAGTGAAGTTTTAAAATTATCCAAACACGGTAAAAAATTACTTAAACAGCATCGTTATCAGGATGCAGAAAAAGTTTTTGCTCAGGCACTGGAAATGGAGCCTGAAAATAGTTATATCCTGGTTGGCCTGGGTGATCTGTTTCGTCTTACCAATAGATTTGGCAAGTCCATCAGTTTTTATACTCGATTACTTGAACTCGATGACAGTAATGTTTTTGCATTACGAGGCATTGGGGACTGTTATCGTGGTTTGCGTCAGCCTGAAAAAAGCATTGATTTCTGGAAACGTTACCTGGAAATCAATCGTGGTGATGTCCATGTAATGGTACGACTGGCTGATGCCTATAAAAGCATGGAAATGCTAGAAGAGGCCGAAGAGTTATACCTGGAGTCAGTCAATATTCAGGGCCGTGATCGTTATGCGCTAATGGGACTGGGTAATCTGTATTATAAAATTCACGAAGATGATAAGGCGCTTAAGTATTTTGAGCAGTTGTTAGCGATTGATGAACACTATGTCGCTGTCTTGACGATGGTTGGTAACATTTATCAACGTCGCAGTGATTATGAGAATGCTAATAAATACTATAGTAAGGCGACTGAGCTGGAACCTGATAATAGTTATGCTTTATATGGCCTGGGTAACTGTCAGCGTGGACTGGGTAATATAGATCGGGCAATTGAACTGTGGGATAAAATTTTACAACGAGAGCCTGATAATCAGAATATTCTTAGTCGACTGGGTGATGCCTTTTTCAATAAAGATGATATTGCCGAGGCACGTAAGCTGTATGAAAGAAGTCTTGACCTGGGTTTCGATGCCTATGCTTTAATTGGTATGGCACGGGTTTACCGGAGCAATGGTGAATTCGTTGATGCTGAAGCCTGTTGTAACCGTGTTCTGATGGAGAAGCCTGGTTTTGAACGAGCGATTGAGGAATTATCTCTGGTGTTGATTGATAAGGATAATGCTAACAGGTAATTGGTAATATCTTCTGGTGAATAAAAAAGCCCGCAATGCGGGCTTTTTTGATGCTGTATATAAAGAAAAAGCTTATTTAATTTTAGCTTCTTTATACATCACATGCTTGCGTACAACAGGATCAAATTTCTTAATCTCCATTTTTTCAGGCATGTTTTTCTTGTTTTTATCAGTGGTATAGAAGTGGCCTGTACCTGCTGATGAAACCAGTTTGATTTTGTCACGCATGGCTAAGCTCCTTAAACTTTCTCACCACGGGCACGCATTTCAGCTAATACTGTATCTATGCCCTTCTTATCAATAATTCGCATACCAGCCGTTGTTAAACGCAATTTAACATAGCGGTTTTCACTTTCAACCCAGAAACGGTGGTTCTGCAGATTCGGCAGAAAACGGCGCCTGGTTTTATTATGCGCGTGTGATACGTTGTTACCTGTCATCGGGCGTTTGCCGGTGACCTGACATACTCTAGCCATGGAAAAACTCCAGAAACTTTCCAGATCGTGTAAAAGGGGCGTGATAATAACGGATTCAGGCCCTCTAGACAAGCCGTAGTTAAGGTAAATAGCGGAAAATGAGCATTTTTCTCCGCCAGA
>JAOUQA010000327.1 GCA_029879605.1 Gammaproteobacteria bacterium | reverse complement strand
TATAGGCCGCAGAAGAAAACAAACCTTTTGCAGAAGAAAGAATCGTATTGCAGATCAGCGACAACGACCCTACCAAACAAACGTTGGTACTTAATGTCGCATCAAACCTGCTTAAACATTATGGCCAGGATAAAGTCGACGTAGAGATCGTAGCATTCGGTCCCGGCCTGCGCCTGATGTTTAAGGATAACGCTAATAGCGCTCGTATCGAAGGATTAACAACCAGTGGCGTAAGATTTGCCGCATGTGGAAATACGCTCACAAAAATGACTAAAGCTTTAGGTCGAGCACCTGAATTACATAGTAGCGCTGGAATCGTTCCTGGCGGAGCAGTACGTATCATCGATTTACAAAATCAGGGATACAAAGTGCTTAAACCATAAAAAAATTGTACCTAAAAAATATATTTCCTTTCGGGAGGATGAAGAATGAATTACAACAAAAAATTATTAATCAAAGCCATTGGAGCAACGCTGTTAACCTGCGCGACAGCTGCACAGTCTGCAAACTGGTTAACCTTGCAGGGTACGGAAAAAGGTGCTTCTGCACCACGCGCCAAGGTATGGGGCTTTATCCAGCCTACATATATGGAAGTTGATGGCACACCGTTACCTGTTGGTGGATGGTCAGGTCAGGACCCGCAATTCAATGTACACCAGCCAGACCTTTCAAGTGAATCCACCTTCCAGTTACAACGCGCACGTCTAGGCGTCCGCGGTCTCGGTTTCCCGCTGGACCCTAAAATCAATTATTTCCTGTTAGCTGAATTTGGAAATAACGGTATAACCAATCCAGGCGGCGGCTCAGGGAGTGCAAGAATCACTGATGCATCAGTAACTTTCAACCATATAAAGGGAGCGAAAGTACGTGTAGGTCAGATGAAAATCCCCATGAGTGAAGAAGTCTATCAGGGTATTTTCACCTTTAACTATATCAATTTCACCAATATGGCTAATCAACAGTTCATCGAACGTCCATTTCAGACGGATGGCACTGCAGCATGTAATATTAGCCAGGCTGTCGATACAGGAACCGGACTGCCAACTAACCGCAGCAGTGACCAATACCTGAACTTCTGTAATGGTGATGCAGCCACTCAATTCAGAACCAGCACCGCAGCAGTACGAGATATAGGTATACAGATCTTTGACACATTCGAAGTCAATGACTGGGAGCACAGCTATGCTATTTTGTACGGTAATGGCGGTATATCCAAGCATGACCGTGATGACAATAAAGACACTACTGTTTATCTGTCGACTGAAAAAGTATTTTCAGGAAGCGGTCCACGCCGTGAAGGCATGAAATTCTATGCCTGGGCCACAAGAGGCAAGCGAACCATCTATGATTCTGCAACGCTGAATGCAGGCGGTTCTCTAACTGCAGCAGAGAGAGAGTATGACCGGAATCTTACAGGTATCGGTACAACCATCCTCACTACCAAACACCGTTTCTGGGCCGAGTACAGCAAATTTGATGGCATGATATTTAATGGCTCAACGGGTGGTGCTGTGCCAGGCGCTGTTAATAATGCAGGCACAGAAGTATCACAGTTCCTGATATCACCAAAAGGTGAAGCAGATGGTTACTATATCGATTACGGTTTCAAAGTAACACCGAATATCGAACTGGATGTTCGCTATGATGTTTACAACCGTGTTACAAATCTAGCTGCTGCTGCAGAAAGAAAATATGTAACAACAACTTTAGGACTCCAGTATTTCTTCAATAAGAAAACTCGCTTTACCTTCAATCATGAATTCAGAACGCTTGAAGCACCGGGACTCCCTTCGACTGCAGGTCCTAACAAAATTGGTGACGCTATGGATGATCGTACCAGTATGCAAGTGTATATGGCTTTCTGATACAGGCATCCATATGCATAAAACATAAACCTATAAAGCTAATTGTCCCCGGTTTTTTTAACCGGGGCTTTTAGTAAAATGAAACCATACAATCTAAATCTCAATAATATATATTTAGATATTATTTCATTCAGTTACCTGCCTCGTTGAAAACCATGAAATCACAAAAAATTATTATCACCTCTGTCCTTTTTCTTATCATGAGCAAGCCAGTGTCTGCACAAAACGATACCGGAATCATCCACATCAGGAGCGCCTACACTGTCACAAACACTATAAGCAAACTGGAGGAAACATTAAAAAGTAAAGGCATGACTATTTTCAAACGAGTAGACCACACTGCTGGTGCAGAAAAAGCTGGATTAACATTACGCCCTACCGAGTTATTAATCTTTGGCAACCCTAAAATCGGCACGCCACTGATGTTATGTTCGCAAACAGCGGCGTTAGATCTGCCACAAAAAGCTCTGGCTTATAAAGATGAAGATGGACAGGTATGGCTAGCCTATAACGACCCTGCTTATATGGCAAAAAGACACGGTATCTCAGGTTGTGAAAAGCCGCTACAAAAAGTTAGTAACGCTCTGGCCAAGTTTGCAAAAATTGCGACTGAATAATCTCTCTCAGTGTTATCATTCATGATGACAATAAATGTTAGTTGAATATTTTTAGCCTAATACCAAACTATTTTCTAAGTGTTTCCAGGTAATCAAATAAAACTTTACGATTTTTATCAGCGATAAAAATATTATTATGGCCACTGTCGATAAGACCTAATGATTTCGGCTGTTTTGCTTTTTCGAACAACTTTTCTGCATGATAGATATCTATTATTTCATCAGATTTACTATGCATGATAAATACAGGAATCGGTGATATCAGGTCGATAGAATCCAGAGGTCGATAACTATTATCAACCGTAAATGATAACGGCCACTGGAATAGCCAGAACAACAAGCTTTTGGATAACACATCCTGGGTAATATCATGGTAATCACTAAATGCTTCGATGGTGATCAATGCTTTGATCCTGTCACGGCTGCCACTGTGCGCGACTGAATGAATCGCCATCGCGCCACCCAGACTATGTCCCATGACGATCAGTTTCTCATCTTCTGGAAGCTGATCGACCACATAAGCAATCATCAGATCCATATCAGAGATAACCGTATCTAGCTCAGCCTTGCCCTGTGACAGGCCATATTCTCGATAATCGAAGACATAAAGGTCATAACCCTCCTTCACCAACCAGAAAGTATTGGGC
>JAOUQA010000326.1 GCA_029879605.1 Gammaproteobacteria bacterium | reverse complement strand
CATTAAAAAATTGCTGATTGCTGGTTAGCAGATCAATTTTGTTGAATAGAATGACAGGTTTTGCCGGCAGGATTTCGGCAGCCACCAGGTAGCGATCAATCAGGTAAGGATTAGGTTCGGGTTGAACAGAGGCAACAATAATAATCTGGTCGATGTTTGCGGCCATAGGTTTGAGCTTGCCACCAAAACCAGGTTTTTGTAGAAGAGAATTTCTATCTTCTATTGCGACTATGACACCATCATTATTCTGAGATTGTTGCCAGATAACATGATCGCCACAGACAATGGCCCCAAGGTTTTGACGGGCAACACAACGGATAAGTTGTTTGTTCTGGTTTTCAACAATTAAAGACTGGCCATAGTTAGTAATTATCTGGCCTTTCTGCTCAGGACCCAGTCCCTGTATTTCGAGTTGTTGTTCTTTCTTTTTTAGATATTTGCCAGCTTTTTCACGGCGTTTTTGCTGGATATTTTCAATCCTGCGTTTTTGTTGTTCACTGATTCGGCGTTTTGCCATAAAGTCCTAGAATTTATAAAATTTCTGATTTAGATAATGAATGACTGAACGGGTTTCAATTTCAGTCCATTCAGCTTTTGCCGGGCCTTTCATACAGTTGTTAACCTGATTAGATAAAGCATTCAGGGTTTTTACTGTTCTGTCTTCACGGGTATAAACTTTACTGGTATGGCAGTTTAAGCATTTTTCATCATGTAGTGTTTCACCATGTTTAGTTGATATTTTATCTTCAGCATATACTGGTGCAGTGCATATTAAGCAAATAAGTAAAACTGTTAATTTCATAATAATTATCCTTGTTGTCTGGCTAAATGAGCGATACGAACTGGCGCTGGCGGATGACTGTCATAAAATGCCGAGTAAACCGGGTCAGGTGTTAAGGTGCTGGCATTTTCTTTATACATGTTGACCAGTGCGCGTATCAAATCATTTGCGCTTGAAGTTTCTGCGGCAAATTCATCGGCTTCAAATTCATTTTTGCGCGATAGCATGCTCATTAATGGACTCAGTAGAAATGTAAAAACAGGTATAACTAGCGTAAATAATAAGAGGGCCATGTAAGTTGATGGTGTGCTTATACCCAGTGTATTGTAGAACCAGTCATGTTGCATGAGCCAGGCAAGTATCCAGAGTCCGGCTAATGACATGCTAATCGATAACATCATGCCCTTGATAATATGTTTACGTTTAAAATGTCCCAGCTCATGGGCAAGAACTGCTTCCAGTTCGTCATCATCCAGTGATTTAAGCAAAGTGTCAAAGAATACAATGCGTTTATTTTTCCCAAAGCCTGAAAAGTAAGCATTACCATGACTTGAACGTCGTGATCCATCAATAACAAAAATACCGTTACTGTTAAAACCGCAACGGTTTAACAGGTTTTTAATACGGTTTAATGTTTCGCCTTCTTCCAGTGGAGTGAATTTATTAAAAACAGGTGCAATCCAGGTTGGGTAGGCCCAGGCAATAAATAAACTGAAAGCTGTCCAGACTACCCATGTGTACAACCACCAGAGATCGCCCGCTTTTTCCATGAGCCAGAGGATAACCCAGATCAGGGGGGTGCCGATTACCAGGGCTAACAGCATGCCTTTAAATAAATCAGTCATAAACGTTCTGGCAGTGGTGCGATTAAAACCAAATCGTTCTTCGATCACAAAAGTACTATAAATAGAAAAAGGTAAATCCAGCAGGGATGAGATCAGCATCAGGCTGAGGATGACAGCAATACCTGTGTATACCGGGTCAAGTTCAAGTATGCGCCAGTTCTGATCGAGAAGTTCAAGACCACCGCCAAATGTCCAGGCCAGGAGCAGGAGTGAGTCATACAGCATGGGCCAGCGACCAAAACGAATTTTGGTAGACGTGTAATCAGCTGCTTTTTGATGGTCGTCTAATGATATTTTTTCACTGAACGCATCGGGTACCTGTGCACGGTGTTTTTGAATATGGGAGATATGTCTATGTGCTAGCCAGAATTTGATGGTGAGAGAAACTGCAAAAAAGGCAATGAAAAGTAGCCCAAAACTGTGCATGAAAAAACCTCAGGATTTGATAAAGTATGTTTATTATCCCTTTTCTGGGTAAAATGTTCTACTTCGATAGCTAATTAATTACTTAATATGATCTCACAGGAGAAACCATGACGGATGCACCCAGGCAGGATAAAGATAATTTGATATGGATTGATCTGGAGATGACCGGTCTAGATCCGCAGAATGATGTGATTATCGAGATTGCGACAATTGTGACGGATAAAAATCTGAATATTCTTGCTGAAGGTCCCATGATTGCCATACATCAGAGTGATGATGTTTTAAATGCTATGGATGAGTGGTGTACTACTCAACATGGTAAATCCGGATTAACTCAAAGGGTTAAAGACAGTAAGGTCACAGAGGCTGAAGCTGAAAAACAGACAATTGCTTTTCTACAGCAATATGTCCCTAAAGGAATATCTCCCATGTGCGGTAATACCATTTGCCAGGATCGCCGTTTCATGGCTAACCACATGAAAGAGCTGGAGGAATTTTTTCATTATCGCAATCTGGATGTTAGTACGATTAAGGAACTGGCTCGTCGTTGGTCACCGGAAGTTTATGGTGGATTTACCAAGGAGTCTTCGCACCTGGCAATGGATGATATCAAGGACTCTATTGCGGAGCTGGTTTATTACCGTGAGCATGCTTTGAAGATATAAGTTTTATTGGCCTGGTTTAGTCGAGATAACAAAGGTTAAATTTTTACGCTCTCTTATCAGGAATAATTACAGCAGATAATTATTCCTGATTCTGTCAGAGACGCTTTATCTTTCAGATACGAATATCATTAAACTTCAATCGGGGTATCGGCACGATTGCCCCATTCAGACCATGAACCTGGGTAACCTCTGACATTTTCATAGCCCAGCTGTTTTAACATCAGGTAGGAGAGTGCCGAGCGATGATGGGTCTGGCAATAAACAATAATTTCCCGGTCAGGGGTCAGACCCAGTTCAGATAGTTTTGTGATTAAAGTGTCATTTGGTAGCAGGCGATAATAACGTTGTCGATCCATGCCATCGGTCCATTCAAAATGTATTGCTCCAGGAATATGGCCGCCTCGTTCAGCAAA
>JAOUQA010000325.1 GCA_029879605.1 Gammaproteobacteria bacterium | reverse complement strand
AATGCCGCACGGATACGATTATCATCACGTTGCCATAAACCAATACTTCCGTAGTCACTGGTTCTATACGCCAGATCTAAAACAATACTTTTCTTTGCATCAATCAAATGCCTGTAAATACCGCGCACCGTATGTCGTTCCGGCGAGTAACTTGCCGTTATCGAATTTTCTCTTTTATTATTTTCAAATTCATAATAATAACGCTGCTTACTTTCAGCATCTTTTCTACTGTATTGAATTCGAATTTTTTTTCGCCATCCCTTTAGATAATCATAAAGCCAGTTATCACTCTGAATATCTTCATAACCATATCGTAGCTTTATGTCTTCCTGATTACTAACCCTGATTTTTGCTGAAAACTGCATGCCGTATATTGTTTGATATTCAACATTACCCACACCGCTTTTATTGATCGAAAGCTGAGCTAGAAAATCCCAGTTATTTAAACGATTTATCTTATCCAGTGCAGTTCCAACCTGAAAATAATCATTACTGCTCGCTAACTTTGAATCATATTTCTTACTATATCCGGACGCTTCTATCTGCCATCCATCATTTCTGTTTCCAGCAACCAAATACCTGCCCAGGGCCATATATGTATAAAAGCTATCTGATACATTTAACGGACTTCCAGTTGGTGAAAAATTAATATTATCATCTATGCCCGCACCTGCCCTGAGAAACAAAAGCCCTTTCTCTTCTGTTTCCTTACCCAGCATATTGCTAGCCAGCTGCCTTAGCTTTTTATCTTCTGCTAGATCAACAACCTTCTGAAAATACTCCTGTGCATCTCTTTGCTCCCCCAGCTTCACTGAAACCAGCCCAAGGTTATAGAGTGAAAGCATCCTGATTTTTTTATATGTTGATGATTTTTGATAATAAGCTCGTGCTTCCCCGTAATTACCAGTTTTAAAATAAGCGCTACCGAGGTTAAAATAAAGCGCCATGTCATGCATGCCATCTTTCTCTGCCTGATGGTATTTTTCTATCGACTCTTTATATTTTCCCTTAGCATAGTACTCTCCGGCTTCTTTAAAAGCCGGATTAACTGCTGCATAAACTGGTATAACAGGATTAAATATTATTAAAATTATCAATAGCCCCGTTATTCTCATTTGTATTTTACCGATAACAAAAATATATCTCATATACACAAAAACCTTTTCCCAATATACCGGGAAAAGGTCAACTTTCTTATCTTCAGCATGAATATTTCATGCCTGACATTATAAACTAACTCTTAAATCAATTACTTCTTTCAAAACTACAACTTAAACATCTAAGTTTTATCTGATACATCGTCATCTGGTTCATCCGGTTCATCTGGCTCATCCGGTTCATCCGGCTCATCTGGTTCGTCCCTGTCTTCTGAGTGATCATCATCAGAATCATCTTTATCATGCCCATCATCATCTTTCTCATCACCTGATTCATCTTTTGAATGCCTGTCATCATCAAATTCAGGCAACTCTATTCGCTCCATTACATCACCAACATCATCACCCGGCTCTAATAATTGAATAGTCACTTCTTCATCAGGTGAAGCATATACCGCAGCTGGAAGTGATAATCCAATTCCTAACACAAGCAAGACAAATATTTTATTTAACTTTTTCATAACTTTTTAACAATCGTCACTATACTGAATTAAATTTCCGAACCTGGTAAATTAACGCATCATTCCCAGTTGTTTTCAATATCACTCTAAAAGACCTGGATTTATCACCATAAAATAATTGCGCTACCAGCTCGCCTTCGCCAATTGCCACCGCTTTCAATGGCAAGGCCAGAATATTTTGCCCCTGTTTTAACTGGGTTTGCCAGGTTAGTTCTTTTCGATCGGCATAGCCTTCCAGCTCTATATTATCAGGTAGGTCTATGCTAAGTGTTACCTGTTCAAGATCAACAGGTGCATCAAATTTTAGCCTGACCTCATAAGCATCATTCAACGCAACCATAACAACCTGTGACGCATCATCCACAGGTAGCTGTGGAATAAAGATACTTGTAGCAAACCATAGTGCCAGGCCTGCTGCCATTGCTGTCATAAACCCGGCTGCAAATCTACTACTAGATGCTCCAGAATAATGTTTACGAACTTCACCAAAAATACGATTTTCAAACTCATCATCTACTTCAGCAACTGGCATATCCCTGAGCGCCTGGCGCAAAGCATCAACTGCCTGTAATTCATGCTTACACTCATCACAGCTGGCTAGATGTTCATTCACTGCTCTAAACTCAAGCACTGACAGTTCATCGTCATAATAATCATCAAGCCGGACTCTGGTTTCGCTACAATTCATTTTCATATACCCCTTACTCCTTTAACACGCTCATAGGTAGCATAGGGTTCCACTTCTTTTAATATCTCACGTAACTTGGCTCTTGCACGATTCAATCGTGATTTAAGCGTTCCCAGCGGGACATCCTGTATCTGCTGAATCTCCAGGAGACTGTAACCTTCTACATCATGCAGCATTATCAGTATACGCTGGTCCTCATTCAAATGAGTGACTGCATATTGAATTTTCTTCTGCAAAATCTCGGATTCAGTTACTTCTGCAGGCTGTTGCTCTTTACCAGGCTGTGTTTCATAAATACTCTCATCATCACCAATTAAGTCTACCGGCGAGCGTTTATCTTTACGCAATTGATCGATAAATACGCGATATAACACTTTAGATAACCAGGGTGACAGCTTTTCTATCTTCTCGATTTCTTCCAGGCGTGGAAATAACTTAAGCATTACTTCCTGTACCAGGTCCTCAGCAGCATGCTGCTGGCCCGTCAATCGATATGCCAGTCTATATAAGTACTTGAGGTGCGGGCGCATCAACTGCTCAAATAACTGGTGATCTGAACGCCTGATGGGCCACATGTTTATGACAGCCATATTTGTTAAACGCTAAAGCAAGCTTAAGGGTTCCATAATTTGCTTATTCTTTATATAGCTTATAGTCACAGGCCAGAAACAAAAAAACCACCTTCTGGTGGTTTTCTGTGTCATTACTATGAAACTTTGGGAAATGATTCAAGTAAAATGCTTGAGCCCTTCATATCGGGCGGCTGCTGCAAACCCATAAGCTGCAACAAGGTAGGGGCAACACTGCTTAAGCCCACTCCCGTACTAA
>JAOUQA010000324.1 GCA_029879605.1 Gammaproteobacteria bacterium | reverse complement strand
TCCCCAAATAATTCAATACCATGCTGTTTGGCATAGACACGAATTTCATGCCACTGGGTAAAAAACACAAACTGTTCAAAAACAGTTTGTCGAATTAGATCCTGCATCTCATAATGAAGGCGATTCATCATTGTTGCATCACGGTGACGCTCGACATCCGGCCACTTATACCATGGACTATTATTGTTTCGTTTTTTTAACGCCATAAACAAGGCATAGTCATCAAGCCAGTAATCATGCTGCTTCTGAAATTCGACCAGCCTGTTAATCCATTCAGTATCGCCATGGCTATAAAAATTTTCAGATGCCTGTTGTAAACAGGTTGAGCGATAACTCTCATCATCAACTGATACAGTAATTAATTCACGATTTAACCAGCCTTTGTCTTCAAGCCAGTCCAGGCTAATTAACAAATGACTACCTGCATGAGATGATAGACACTGGTATGGCGAACCATCTTCATGAGCGGGAACCAGGGGCAACATTTGCCAGACCTTAAACTTATTCTGACTCAGGAATTCTATAAACCGATAAGCCTGGTGACCCAGGTCACCATTAGCAAACTCCCCGGGGAATGAAGTAGGATGCAATAAAACACCCGCTCGCCTTTGTCGATTAAAACAATTAACCGATTCCTTCATGTTATTATTTCTTCTGGCCTGGTAGCATAGCGCCACCCATGACAGGATCACCTGAACCAAATGAAAATGCCCTGGTTAAATACTCAGGCGGCTCTATTTTAATTAACTGGTATAAATTACTAAGATGCAATCGGTACTGCTCATCAAATGCCGCAACCGATTCTGCTGAATTGTATTCCCCAAACCACCAGAACCAGTCAGAGCTTTCACAGGTTGCCAGTTGAATTTGAGCGAGATTTATTTCTTCCTCTGATAATTGTTGATTTTTAATAGCACGATCATAAGCATGTTTAACATCCACCAGCATATCCCAGGCACGATTTTTGTCTTTTTCGCTAATCCAGGTAGAAAATGTTCCATACACCCAGCTGCCCGCCACTATTTCATTAAGCTGACGTCGATTATGATTAGATTCAAGATAATCACTATAAGTTGTCATAGTAATACTTTCATGCTGCGATAATTTCTCATACAGGGCATTAAGAAAATGAAATCCATTTTCGGGATAATATTCCCAGGCATTTTCCCCATCGAGAATTATTGACACAATTGCATCGGGATTATCAGCACATTTTTCAGCAATATTCTCCAGGTGATTAACCAGGTTGGCGACCGCATCATCCGCATGCCAGTCAGCGTACTTAAAACCTATTAAATCTGACAGACCATCATCCCTGAAAAAACAGGCACTTTGTTTATCCCTGTACTGATAAGCATTATGTATACAGGCATTAGCTTCTTCACCTGATTTTTCGAGGGAATTGCGCAACACAGTTTCTCCACTGGCCAGCCATTGAATACCCATTTCAGAACATAACTCTATAGTTTCTGCACTAATACTTCCCTCGGAAGGCCAGCATCCCTTTGGCGTAAAACCAAAATAATGTTTAAAAGTTTCGATACCTTTTTGCATATGCCAGCGACTTCTTTCATACCCTTCAGGATATTCACTGGCCAGTGGCAATTCAACGTCTGGCAAAGCCTGTGTTGCAGATTTAATATCAATCAACAAAGGTATAATAGGATGCGCAAAAGGTGTCATTGATAATTCAATTCGTCCGGCCTCTGCCAGCTTTCTATACCGATCTAAAACACCATTGATTAAATCAAAATAAATCTCTATCAATAAGTGGCGATCATGAATGGTAAAATACCTGGCTTTTTTAATTAGCGATTTAATATGAATATTGTCCCTGCGTACTGTTTCAGCCGTCCATGCCAGGTGATACCAGACCAGTAAATCCGCATAGAACTGTTCAGAGTAATAACACAGTTTATCTTTATCTTTTAAGGCTGTTTCTGCCATTTCAGTCAGCATCGCAAAAACCCCGTTGCGACTAACCAGCCTTTCTTTGTTCGCTCGCAAACAGGCCTTAATGATATGAATACGATTCTCTTCATCCAGTAAGAGCACAGGTTCTGCTAACGCAGATAGCAACGGATCACGAAGTGCCTGGCCATGATTTAAATAACCATCCAGTTGCCGGGCATAATCATCTATTTGTTCAAGCAAGATCGGGGCAAAGTTTACAACGGCACGGGCATCCAGATTATTTTCAAGATGCGCTACCATATCTACATAATCTTTTATGGTGTGCAAATAGGTCCAGGGCAGATGATATTCATTATTGCGCAGGTCACGGTATTCTGGCTGGTGCATATGCCAGTAAATAACAACATTCAAAGGGTAATTCGGCTTATCCTTATCTGACATGGTGTAATGATTGTCCAAGCATTTCTGGTGTTACCAGTACAATACCATTGGGTGTTACATAAAATCGTTTTTTATCTTCCTCTATATTTTTACCAATAACAGTTCCATCAGGAATATCACAACCCTTATCAATAATTGCACTATATACTTTACAACTCTTTCCTATGGTTACATCCGGCAGTACCACTGATGAATCAACCTGACTGTAACTGTCAACCATTACATTTGAAAACAGCAATGAATGACGAACCCGTGCACCGGATATAATACAGCCACCTGACACCATTGAATCAACAGCCATACCCCGCCTATCATCATCATCAAAAATAAACTTAGCCGGTGGCAACTGTTCCTGGCTTGTCCATATAGGCCACTGATTATCATACAGGTTGAGCTCGGGTGTGATACCTATTAATTCCAGGTTAGCTTCCCAGAATGAATCCAGCGTACCCACATCCCGCCAGTATGCCTGCACACCACTTTCGGCATTAGTAAATGGATAAGCCATGACGCGGTAATTCTTAATCGCATGTGGAATTATATCCTTACCAAAATCATGACTGGAATCAGGAATATCAGCATCACGTATTAACAATTCAAATAATAGATCCGTGTTAAAAATATAAATACCCATAGAACATAAAGCATCATCAGGCCGACCCGGTATATTCTCTGGATTTTCTGGCTTCTCTAAAAAACTATGAATACGTAGATCCTCATCAACGCCCATAACACCGAAAGCAGAAGCCTTTTCAATAGGTACATCAATACAGCCGACAGAAATA
>JAOUQA010000323.1 GCA_029879605.1 Gammaproteobacteria bacterium | reverse complement strand
TCGGCAATACCCAGGGCATAAACAAAACCGGTGCATACCGCCTGCACATCAAATGCGGCACAACCATGAATCCCCAGCTTTTGCTGTACCAGGCAGGCTGTGCTGGGAAAAATCTGGTCTGGCGTCGTCGTCGCAACAATAATCAGGTCAATGTCTTTGGCCGTTTTACCCGCCATTTCCATTGCGTTTTTAGCTGCCGCAGTGGCCAGGTCGGAGGTGACTTCGCCATCAGCTGCAACATGACGCTGCTCGATGCCTGTGCGTTCACGAATCCACTGATCAGTAGTGTCTACCGTCTTTTCGAGATCAAGATTGGTGACTATTTTTTCCGGCAAATAGCTACCGGTTCCTGTAATACGTGCGTAAGTGGTCAAACCGTTTCTTCTCTTTCTAGTAAGGTTTCCAGGTGTTTATCAATGCGTTGCGGTATGGCTTTTTCAACTTCCAGCAGGGCTATCTTGATGGCATTGGAGAATGAAAAAGCATCTGCTCCACCATGACTTTTAATAACAATATCCTGCAGTCCCAGCAAACTGGCACCGTTATACACTCTTGGGTCAATTCTGCTCTTAAACGCTTTTAGCACCGGCATGGCTATCAGTCCGGCCAGTTTGGTCAACAGGTTACGTTTAAATTCCTGTTTCAGGTAATGACTAATCATTTTAGCCACACCTTCAGATGTTTTCAGTGATATGTTCCCCACAAAACCATCACAGACCACGACATCGACTGAGCCATTATAGATGTCATCACCCTCGACATAGCCAATGTAATTCAGGTTAAGGTCGCGCAACAGGCGATCAGCTTCTTTCACCTGGGCATTACCTTTCATGGCTTCAGAACCCACATTAAGCAGACCAACCCGGGGATTTTCAATATTATCCACCGCACTGGCCGTAATTGAACCCATAACGGCAAACTGGAACAGGTGCTCAGCCGTACAATCCACGTTAGCACCCAGGTCCAGCATATGGGTATGCCCGGTAATTGTGGGTAGCGTGGTCATAATAGCAGGACGATCAATCCCTGGCAGGGTTTTTAGCACAAACTTGGCGGTTGCCATCAATGCACCGGTATTACCTGCACTGACTGCTGCCTGTGCCCGGCCCTCGTGAACCAGGTTAATAGCAACCCGTAATGAAGAATCTTTCTTTTTACGCAAGGCCTGTGACGGCGCTTCATCCATCGCCACCACTTCGGACGCATGCTGGATAAGTAAATTTGCCGGGCGGGTAATATTGTGCTGAATAAAATACTCAGATAATACGTCTTCCTGACCCACCAGAATTAACTCAGTATTGGGTTTTTCTTTTAAGACCAGTAATGCCGCTGGAATAATGACTTCAGGGCCGAAATCACCACCCATTGCATCAATAGCGACTTTTAAAATATCGGACATATTTAAGTATCACATGATTACTAAATTGAGCATCCCTGTACACTCAAATTCGGTCAGCCTGACCTGAAAATAAAAACGGGCGGATACTCTCGATAGTCCGCCCGCTTCACAACTGTTTATAACAACTTATTCGCTGTCGTTTTTAGTCGCTACCACTTTACGACCACGGTAGTAACCATCTGGGCTAACGTGATGACGTAAATGAGTTTCGCCAGTAGTTGGCTCAACAGAAATAGCAGCACTGGTCAGGGCATCGTGTGAACGACGCATGCCGCGTTTTGAACGGGTTTTACGGTTTTGTTGTACCGCCATGATAATCTCCAGTAATCAATAACTTACATTAACTATTTAATCAAATCCTTAAGCACAGAAAAAGGGTTTTCCTTTTTATGCAGGGATTCATTTTCTGCCTGCCACTGTTTTTGTTCGACTAAAACATCTGAACATTCAGTGTCATGCATGGCCACCAGGGGAATCGCCAGTAACAGCTCTTCTTCCAGTAGACGCGAAAGTGAAAGTATTTCATCTTCCAGCATCAGTGGCTCAAATTCTTCAGGCAATAAATCCGCCTCGTCTTCATTCCGGACTAACGCAAGACTGAACTGCGTATCCAGTGCCAGCTCCATCGGCTGCATACATCGCTGGCAGGTAACGGCCAGGTTTCCCGTGACAGTTCCTTTCACATATGACCATTTAGCCTGGCGCCCAAAATATAAACTAACATCCAGGTCACCCTGGTCATTTAGCAACAGATCACTAAGACCTGATAAGCTCGAAATCGGCCATTTTCCATGAATTTCGGCGCCTTTATCTACATTTCGCGTAAAATCAAGGCTTTCTGCTAACTTCATATGCATAATAACCGCGCAATACTATCTGTTTAAATCCCATCTGTCAAAAGAAAATACCTTATATTTCAAGCGTTTCCACTATAAATCATGGGGGTCTTTCGGAGCACTTGAAACCTGCATTTGTATGTCTATTATGTAGCCTCCAAATCCCTTGATAGAATGTACACATGAAACTTGTTCTGGCATCCACCTCACCGTTTAGAAAAGCCCTGCTTGATCGACTGGCGCTGGCTTACGAAACCGATTCTCCGGATATCGATGAATCACCGCTGGATGGTGAAAACATTGAAGCTATGGTGGTACGTCTGGCGGAAGAAAAAGCCAGGGCGGTTGCTGATAATCACCCTGATGCATTGATTATTGGTTCAGACCAGAGCGCTGTACTCGATGGCACCGTGCTGACCAAACCCGGCAATTATGACAACGCTTTTCAACAGTTAAAAAATGCCTCGGGCAAACGCATCGTATTCCACACCGGCCTGTGTTTGCTGAATACCCGCACCGGTAAATTTCAATCTACCAACGTACCCTACACCGTCGTCTTTAAACAGCTCACTGATGAAATGATTGATCACTACCTGAAAAAAGAAGAACCCTATAACTGTGCCGGCAGTTTTAAATCTGAAGCCCTGGGCATTGCCCTGTTTGAAAAATTTGAAGGCGAAGACCCGAATGCCCTGGTTGGCCTGCCATTAATTCAGCTGGTGAACATGTTGAACAATGAAGGCATGCCCCCGCTGTAAAGCAACGCGGGTTACAGTCGTTCGACTGGCTGCATGATGAATTAAAACCGGCCGATCACTTTTACATAATGCCGAAACCAGGCTGTGTTTTTAGACGAAAAACAACATTAACTATCTAACATATATTATTGTTTTTATTAATTATTTAACATA
>JAOUQA010000322.1 GCA_029879605.1 Gammaproteobacteria bacterium | reverse complement strand
CAAATCAAGAGCAGTCACCAGCATCAACAATCCCGGAAAACGATGCCGACACCCTGCCAGATAGCGAGACCACCAACAATGACTTTATTGATGATCTTTTGCTTTTTATAGGCGTCAATATCGCGATTATATTCATCTTATTGAATGTATTTTTTATATTTAAATTTATAAAAAATAAAAACCCAGAAGATAACAGTGCAGAATAATGAAAATTCCATATATTTATATTTATTTTGCTCTTGAGTTTTCTGCCCTGCTTATTGCCTTTGTTATATACCTGTTATTTATCAACAGAAAAAAACTAAAACTAATAGAAAAACTTAAGGAAATCATTAAAAAACTCAAGTCCACACAACAGGTTAAAGATGAAACAACACAGACCAGCCAATATACAGATTACCTTAAACAGGAAATTGATCGCAATTCAGGAAAAATAAAAACCCTTAAGTCCAGCCTTGAAAACCCGGAAGGCACTACCACGGATAAAAACGAAGATGACAATGTTGATGAACAGAGCAATAACAGAATACTTTTATTAACTATACGAGATGAGCTGTTAAATTCAGAAATCAGCTCAAATGAACACAACGAGGACGAAAACAGATTCTGGAGCAGCCTGTACAAAAACCTGCAGGACATTAGTGACAAACACTTAAAACGTATCGAAGAAACGGTTATTAAAGAAGAAATACACGTTAACAAAATCATCAAGAAGTCAAATGACACTATCTTACAGATAGAACCACAGGGAAAGAAAATAGATACCGAGGTCAACAAACTTAAAGACATACTTTATGACCAGGAAAACTCAATTAGCGCATTAACAAAAGCCCTCAAAAAAGCATCAGACGATCATCCAGATCCAGAAACAAAATCCACTCTAAAAGCACTACACAGCCAGGTTAGTGAACTTGAGACAAATCTCAATGAATCACGCACCTGCCTCGAAATACTCGAGGCAGAAAATGAACGACTACAAAGTGAATTAGCTGAGACGAAGAACCACAAAGACTCTATGCGTGATCCACCCACGATCGAACCTGCCTCTACTACACAAGAGCTACAAGAAAACATAAATGAACTCGAGCTGACTATTGAGACACTCAAAATAGAAGCCGACCAGGCCGAAGAACTACACAAAGTTATAAACAACTTCACCCAGAATAGTCACGAAATGATGGGGTGTATCGCAGTACTTGAAGACAAAAACAAACAACTCAGCAATGAAATCAAGCTACTAAAAAACGGATCCTCATCAGAAAATACAGAACAGACTAACAATATTGATTCAGTGCTTCAACAAAAGATCAATGAACTTGAAGAAGCATTAATTAAAAAAGATGTCGATTATGCCAGGCTACAGGAAGATTTTTTATCCATGGAAAAAGAATATCTAAATATGTACGAAGCGATGCAGAACCCTGAGTAGCTCCAGTGAAACACCTGTAAAAATAATTACTACACAACTAATTAACTCACTGTATAATAAAACAAATTCCTGGAACTATAATATTTTATGCCAAATACAAAAAACTCAGAAACTATTAATCTTGCTCTCGATTTAATCTCAAGATCATCAGTTACACCAGATGATAAAGGCTGTCAGAAGCTTATGACTGAGCGTCTTGAAACCATTGGCTTCACTATTGAAAACATGCGCTTTGCAGATGTCGATAATTTTTGGGCAAGACGCGGAACCACGGGGCCTTTACTTGCATTTGCCGGGCATACCGATGTAGTCCCTACTGGCCCCGTTGGTAAATGGAAAATTGATCCATTCAAACCTGAAATCATTGATGGCAATTTATATGGTCGTGGTGCTGCCGACATGAAAGGCAGTCTTGCCGCCATGACCACGGCCTGCGAACGATTTATCGACCAGCACCCTGATCACAAGGGCTCTATTGCTTTTCTAATCACCAGTGACGAAGAAGGCCCATCTATCAATGGCACAGTTAAAGTCGTCGAGCAACTGGAAAAGCGTAATGAGAAAATTGACTGGTGCCTGGTCGGAGAGCCATCCAGCACTGATAAACTTGGAGACGTTGTAAAAAATGGTCGCCGCGGATCCCTGTCTGGCACACTAACCATAAATGGAAAACAGGGTCATGTTGCCTACCCACATCTTGCCGAAAATCCCATTCACACTGCTGCGCCCGCGATTGCCGAGCTAACTGCCATACAATGGGATAATGGTAACGAGTTTTTCCCGCCCACTACCTTCCAGATTTCAAACATCCATGCTGGCACAGGCGCCAATAACGTTATCCCCGGTGAATTACAGATCTTGTTTAACCTGAGATTCTCAACAGAAGTTACAGAAACAGAACTAAGAAACCGAATCGAAGCGATATTCAATAAACACCAGCTCGAGTATGAACTCGAATGGTCACTATCTGGCAATCCATTCCTTACCCCGGAAGGTGAACTGGTAGATGCCGTATGCAAATCAATCAAGGAAACCTGTGGCTATGACACTCAGCTTTCAACTGCCGGCGGAACATCGGATGGACGATTTATTGCCCCTACCGGCGCCCAGGTAGTGGAACTTGGTCCACTTAATGCCACCATCCACCAGATAAATGAACATGTTCTGGCTGAAGACCTGAATACTTTATCGGATATTTACCTTGGCATAATGAAGCATCTTTTACTCTAATCATCATTAATTATGTCGCCAATACAACAGTTCTTCGAGCAACTGCTAAAATTGAATTAAACAACAAAAAACGGCAATAAATATGAATAGAGAAAAAGTCATTTTCAGTTTCTTCATGATCCTGGCACTGACCCTTAATTTCGGGTTTTATGCGGGTGAAGTCGACAACCCTGACCACCATAATGTTTATGAACTTTTTGCAGTTATTGTAGTTAACTTAATTGCAACGGTTCTCAAATTTGGTGATAGATCACAAATGGGTGCCATGTTACTGGCGACCAGCCTGGTTGCTGTTGTTCAGTTGATTACGGCATCTATTGTATGGGGATATGCAGTACATGTTCAGGGAACTGAAATTACAGCTACCGCCATGGCAACGATTGTGTCATTAAGTGGTGGGGCAATGCTGGCAAATATCATTTCTGTTGTATTACTGGTAATTGAAACGGCCACCCTGAGACACTAGCCAGGAGTCAGTCGATGACAGTCGTTACATCGCTCATTCTGCGCCAGATGCGCATGC
>JAOUQA010000321.1 GCA_029879605.1 Gammaproteobacteria bacterium | reverse complement strand
CAGAGCCGCGGAATTTCATGTCAGATATTTTTTCAATATTTTCTAAAATGGTTTCTACATCTGGAAACTTTTTCAATAAGTTGGATGCCATTTTATAACCAACACCAGGGATGCCGGGAATATTATCGACCTTATCACCGGACAGGGCCAGCAGGTCGGCAATCTGGTGAGGTTTTACGCCCCAGTGTTTTTCCACGCCTTTGTGATTCAGTACAGTACCCCGGGCAAAATCCCACCATGCATCCTTTTCACCCAGAACCAGCTGGGTCAGGTCTTTATCAGCACTGACAATGGTCAGGTCGTAACCTTCATTGCGTAAGCGGCTGGCCAGGGTGCCGATAATATCATCGGCTTCATAACGGTTGCTGCCAAAGTTGGGTATACCCACGGCACGACAGAAATCACGGCAGTAATCAAACTGAAGAATCAGTTCTTCGGGTGCTGGTGGGCGGTTGGCCTTGTACTCGGGAAAAATTTCACAGCGGTAGGAGTTTGTCTGATGTTCATCAAAAGCGCAGGCAATGTATTCCGGCTGTTTTTGCTGAATTAGCTGGTATAAAAATTCACTGAAGCCATACACGGCATTGGTGGGGTTGCCGTCGATATCGGTAATAGAATCGTCATAGACATGCCAGGCACGGAAAATATAAATACTGGCATCGATCAGGTAGGCACGTGGTTTACTCATGGCGGCTAGTTTACACCAAACCTGTATATATAAAAGACTACCGACCCAGGGTCGGTATTCGGGGTGGGAACTTATAAAGTTGCGAGTATACCCAGGTCTTTTTTCACCTGTGCTACGGAGTTGTCAAAGTCCTGCTGTTCCTGCTCGTTGAGTTCCAGCTCAATGATTCGTTCCATGCCATTTTTGCCAAGGACGGTAGGCACGCCAATGGCGATATCTTTGCAGCCGAATTCATTATCCAGGATGGCCACTGAGGGCAGGATGCGCTTACGGTCATTAACGATGGCATCCACCATAACAGCTACAGCGGCAGCCGGTGCATCAAAGGCGCTGCTGTTCTGGCGCAGGGCGAGGATTTCGGCACCGCCGTTACGGGTACGGGTGATGATGTCATCAATGGCTTTCTGTTCCATGAAGTTGCTGACCGGGATGCCGGAGATGGTTGTGTAGCGCATCATGGGTACCATGGAGTCACCGTGACCTCCCAGTACCATGGCATCGATATCCAGTGCGGAGTAACCGGTTTCCATGGCAATGAAGCTGGCCATGCGGGTTGAGTCCAGTACGCCTGCCTGGCCAAAAATACGGTTACGATCCCAGCCGGTTTTTTTCCAGGCACGATAAGTGAGTATATCCACCGGGTTGGAGACAAACAGCATCATGGCATTGGGGGCATATTTCAGGGTATTAGCCACAATTTCATCGGTGACCTTGATATTGACTTCCATGACATCGGAGCGTGACATGCCCGGCTTGCGAGGGATGCCGGCGGTGACAATCACTAAATCTGCATTTGCCATGAGTTCAGGGTCAGAGCCGCCCTTTAGCTGGGTATCAAATTTAAACAGGGGGCCGTCTTCCTGTATATCCAGGGCAGCGCCAGAGGCAGCGCCTTCGTTAATATCCACCAGGGTCAGTTCCCGGCATAAGTCCCGGGAGGCTATAAACTGGGCCGTGGATTCACCGACACGTCCAGCGCCGACAACACATATTTTGTTCATGATTCCTGCCTTGTTATTTTTTTAATCGGAATCAATGGAGTGTAGCAGTTTCAGTTGGGAGTATCGGTTTAAGCGATTAATTTTGAACTAGTCGATATTAACCCTGGCTACGCCACTGTCGATTGCGGCACGTGCTACAGCTTTAGGGATGCGTTCTATTAAGCGCGGGTCAACGGGTTTGGGAATGATGTAGTCCGGGCCAAATTCCAGGTGTTCCAGTTCATAGGCATCCAGCACTTCCTGGGGAACAGGTTCATGGGTAAGCGCGCAGATTTCATGGACTGCGGCAATGTGCATTTCCTGGGTAATGCTATGGGCATGGGCATCCAGTGCGCCACGGAAAATATAGGGAAAGCCCAGTACATTATTTACCTGGTTAGGATAATCACTGCGACCCGTGGCCATGAGCACATCATCGCGTGTCTGGTGGGCCAGTTCAGGCTGGATTTCTGGGTTGGGGTTGGACAGGGCGAATACAATGGGATTGGGAGCCATGACTTTGAGCATATCCGGGGTTAATAAATCCGGGCCGGATACACCGATAAAAATATCTGCATCGACGAGAGCCTCTTTGGGGGTGCGCTTGTCCGTGTCATTGGCAAATTCAGCCTTGAATTCATTCAGGTCATCCCGTTTTTTGTGTATTACACCATTGCGATCCAGCAGGATCATGTTTTCTTTTGGCGCGCCCAGTCCGGCCAGTAGTTTCATGGATGCTATTCCAGCGGCGCCGGCTCCCATGCAGACAATTTTGGCGGTTTCTATTTTTTTGCCCTGTAGTTCCATGGCATTTATCAGGCCGGCGGCAATGATAATTGCAGTACCATGCTGGTCATCATGAAATACGGGGATGTCCAGCATTTCATCCAGGCGGCGTTCGATTTCAAAGCAACGGGGAGCGGTAATATCTTCCAGGTTGATGCCACCGAAGGTGGGAGCAATGCGGGCGACGGTTTCAATGAATTCATCAGCAGTCTGTACATCGACTTCGATATCGAATACATCAATATCGGCGAAGCGTTTGAACAACACAGCTTTGCCTTCCATAACGGGTTTGCCTGCCAGCGCGCCGACATTACCCAGCCCCAGCACGGCACTACCATCTGTGATCACGGCAATCAGGTTGCCTTTGGCCGTGTACTTGTAGGCATCATCTTTGTTAATGGCAATGGCTCTTACCGGTTCGGCAACGCCGGGTGTATAGGCAAGGGACAGGTCTTTCTGGCTATTACAGGGTTTGGTGATTTCGGTGGCGATTTTTCCTGGTTTCGGGTTTCTATGATAATCCAGTGCGGCCTGTTTGAATTGCTTGCTCATGAGTTGCGTGATGCTTAAATAGGGTTAAAAAAGTGGCGCTATAGTACCACTAATGGACTGTCGGAGGAATTAAACTAAAGGCATCCGGGTGGCTTAAATTCATGAAATGGCCGGATTTTTCTGGATGTATCCAGCCCCTGGTAATAATGGTTTTACCCTTTAATTCATTCAGCTTATCTAACTTGAAA
>JAOUQA010000320.1 GCA_029879605.1 Gammaproteobacteria bacterium | reverse complement strand
GCCTGGACAGTATTACTGGCGGTGTTTACTTTCTCATTGAGCTTGCTGGGAACCTTCCTGGTACGTTCCGGCGTGCTGACTTCAGTCCATGCCTTTGCAACTGACCCGGAACGGGGTGTGTTTATCCTGTTTTTCCTGGCCGTTGTAGTGGGTGGTTCGTTGCTCCTGTATTCATGGCGAGCTCCCATGATCCGCAGTGCTACCCGGTTAAATATTATGTCACGTGAAGGTGGCCTGTTAATTAATAATGTATTGCTGGTGATAGCTGCAGCTTCAGTATTGCTCGGTACCTTATACCCACTGGCTCTGGATGCACTGGGCCTGGGTAAAATTTCAGTGGGTCCGCCGTATTTTAATTCTGTATTTATCCCGATCACTATTCCCATCGCTGTTCTGGTTGGTATTGGTATTATGGCGCGCTGGAAACAGGATGCGTTAGCCCGTATTGGCAGACAGGTTGTAATGATACTGGTTATGAGTATTGCCCTGGGCGTTATGGTTCCCCTGTTGTTGCTGGAAGATGTGACCCTGGGCGCTATCATTGGTGTTACCCTTGCTTTCTGGGTGAGCCTGGCCAGTGGGCAGAATATTTATGACCGGGTAAAAGATAAGCAGCATAAGTTTGCTGCATTAATGGCTATTCCTCGAGGCTTTTACGGCATGAGCTTTGCTCATTTCGGCATTGCGATTTTTATAGTGGGTGTCACTTTAACCAGTATTTACAGCCAGGAAAAAGATGTGCGACTGGTTGCTGGTCAGAGTTATGCAATGGGTGACTATGAATTTCATTTTAAGGGTGTAACAGAAAAGACCGGGCCTAATTATCGTGCTTCCGAAGGTGATTTTATCGCCATGTATAAAGGTGAAGAAGTTGCCCAGTTATATACTCAGAAACGTTTATATAATGCAGGTGGTATGCCGATGACAGAAGCAGGTATCGATGCGGGTCTGTTCCGTGATCTCTATGTTTCACTGGGTGAACCACTTGATGACCAGGGAGCCTGGAGTGTGCGTTTATATTACAAACCCTTTGTGCGCTGGATCTGGTTAGGCGCTTTATTTATGGGCTTTGGTGGCTTACTGGCAGCAACAGATAGACGTTATCGCCAGATGGTGAAAGCCGAGCAGCCTGCCAATGCTGTGGCAGCAGGAGCTGCGTAATGTCAAGATTCCTGGTGCCGGCAGGCTTTCTTTTGCTCATTATCCTGTTTGCGGTTGTGCTTGATCGTATGGGCAAAGGCGAGTACAACCCCCGTGATATTCCTACCGAGTTTATTGGTAAGCAGGCGCCCGAGATTAATGTGCCTGATTTATACAAACCGGATGTCATTGTTAAAACTGCTGACATGAAGGGTAAGGTATGGTTATTAAATGTCTGGGGTACCTGGTGTCCTGAATGCTGGCGCGAGCATGAGTACCTCATGTATCTTTCCCAGCAGCAGATACCTATTGTCGGCCTTAACTGGCGTGATAGCAGGGAAGAGGCGCATTCAATGATTGCTCGAATGGGCAATCCTTTTATTGCCATCGGTTTTGATCCGGATAGTAGTGTAGCGATGGACTGGGGTGTTTATGGAGCGCCGGAAACATTCCTGATTGATGAACAGGGTGTTATTCGAGTTAAGCATGCGGGTGGTGTTACACCAGTTGTCTGGGAAGAAAAATTTCAGCCGTATTTTGAAAAAGGGCAACAATAAATATGCTTTCCTGTTTTAGTCATTTTAAGTTGAGTATTAGCAAAATTTTCCTGGCTTTATTTATCCTGAGTCTTCCTGCTATTAGTTATGCAAAAGTTGAAGCCTATAGTTTTGATAACCCGGAGCAGGAAAATACCTATAAGCAACTTATTGCAGAGTTACGTTGCCTGGTATGTCAGAATCAGAACCTGGCCGATTCAAATGCCGAGCTTGCCCAGGATATGCGCCGTAAGACGTATGATATGGTAAAGCAGGGTAAGGCGGCAGATGAGATTGTTGATTTTATGGTGGCACGTTATGGCGATTTTGTGATGTATCGTCCACCGGTAAAGTCAACAACATTATTGTTATGGTTTGGGCCTGTCGTATTATTTTTTATCGCACTTAGTATCGTGATCGTTATTTATCGCAAGCAGAAGCTGAAGGCAGATATTGAAATTTCTGCTCAACAGAAGCAGCGCGTTCATTCACTGTTAGATGACGAATCATAATCACCTAAATAATTCAGAGTAATCATTCTTATGCTTAGCTTTTTTTTAATCACAGGTTTACTGGTATTACTGGCCCTGGCTTTCGTTGTTCCCGTTTTGTTAAAAAACAATCAACTTGAGGCAGAGCATTTTGACGAACAGAATATACAGATTGCCCGTGATCGTTTAGAAGAACTCAGGCAGGATCTTGAAAATGGAAGAATTGGTCAGCAGGAATTTGACCAGGTAAAACAGGAGCTGGAAGATAACCTGGCACTGGATCTTTCAGTATCACAAACAGACAGTGTGTCCGTTGTGACTGGTAGCAGCAAGGGACTGGCTTATACATTGCTGGTTGCAGTACCCGTTGTTGCCGCAGCTATTTATTCCCAGGTCGGAGAATTTGGCGCTATTACAGGTGAAGTGGTTAAAGTTGATAATCATATGAATCAACCGCCCAACATGTCGATGGAAGAAGCTGTTGCAGGTTTAAAAGCACGTCTGGAAATGGAACCGGATAATGCTGAAGGCTGGTTTATGCTAGCCAGAACCTATGCAGTTACTGAACAGTATAAAGAAGCCGCACAGGCGTATGAAAAAACTCTGGAACTAGTCGGTGATAATGCCAATCTGTTATTACGTTATGCCGATATGATTATTATGAGTCAGGGTGGGCAGATGTCTAACCAGGCCAGGGATATTATTTTAAAAGCTGTTGAACTGGAGCCCGATAATTTACAGGGTCTGTGGATGGCCGGCATGGTAGCCAGTACCCAGGGTGATTATAACAAGGCTTTAAGTTTCTGGTATCGACTGGAGCCTATGCTGAAAAATGATATTGACTCTCTGACTCAGTTGCGGGAGCAGATAAGCCAGGTTGAAAAGAATCTGGGCTCTGATGCAGTGGCAGAGTTAAAAAGTGCTATTGTCGGATCTGAGCCAGTAACAACAGCAAAAGCGGAGATTACTGTCAGTGTTTCACTTGATCAGGCACTGAGAGATAAGATTGCTGCAACTGATACCCTGTTTGTTTA
>JAOUQA010000318.1 GCA_029879605.1 Gammaproteobacteria bacterium | reverse complement strand
ATATTTTAAACCATTAATTAAAAAAGTAATCACACAAGAAATGGTTATTGGTAAATAAGTTTCACAATGCATGATTAGTTCAGTTGGTAGAATATCTGACTTCCAATCAGATGACATGGGTTCGAGTCCCATATCATGCTCATTATAATAGAGTTTGTGTGTCGTAATGGATTATGATATATTATAAAAAATAATAGTAGAGTAAATCTACATATCGTCGAGAGACGTTTAAATCTAAAAGGAGAAAAAAATGAATGATAAACGTTCTATTCCCGTAGCTCAATATGACGGAAAAACATTAGTCGCAAAATACCGCAACATCACACTTGCTGCCGAAATGTCCGGCGCACAACCAGCACATATCGGCAAAGTCACCAACGGTGTTCGAAATACTGCTGGTGGATTTCATTGGAAGACATTGACAAGTTTTGACGGTAAATTGAGTAATAAACGTACTGGCATTGTGCAAAAGGATACAGGTGGTAATGTTCTTGCCGTGTATAGTGATCTCGATGCTGCCGCATACATGACTGGCATTTCCAAAGATAAAATTGAGGCAGTAATGGAAGGTACAAAACGTTCAGTAAGTGGTTACATATTCGCGTCCTAATCATATATTGAGTGTTGATATATAATAAATGCCGTATAAATAAAAATACGGCATTTTTATTTAAAAGGAGTGAACATGTTCGAAAATATAATAAAAAATTCAAAGACATATAAAAAACTCGAAAAACAACACAAAGAACAATCAAAAAAATTGGTCGATTTAGAGTCCATTAATAATGAACAATCAGATAAAATAAAAGATCTATTGTCTCCCGGTGGATATATCACTGAAGATGGTAAATCCAGATTGGTGTTCGAATTCGATGAAGAACTCAACGTCACCACAAAAAGTATCATCAATAAAGATGTTGTTCCGGCTTTGGTTGATAATAATTACATTTCACCTGACAGTACCGAAGACGAAATTATACTTCAATTGGCATTCATAGTTATCGCCAATGAAGTCACAGAACAGATCATAGAGGATGTAAATGAAAACCAAAACAAACTTAATAGTTGATCTTTCAAATGTTGTCTTCATTGTCCATCATTCATCATTGAAAAAAAATAACGGCGAATTTTCAAAAGAATTTTTGTTATTTAAAACCGTACAATTAATCAAATATATTGCGTTGATGTATAAAGTTGATGGTATTCTCATAGCATGTGATTCAAAGAATGTATGGCGAAAAGATCTGTACCCTGAGTACAAGGCAAATCGAAACCATGCTACTGATCCGTACTACGATGATGTCAAGGATGTCATAAATGATGTCATTAGATTTTTTGACGAATGTACTATGATAACAACCATGTCAGTAAACCGAGCAGAAGCAGATGATATTATTGCTATTGTGACGCAAACATCCAATGCCAAATCTGTAATCTTATCCAGTGACAAAGATTTTATACAATTGATTAACGATAAGACGGTTCTTTATTCGCCCACAAGTAAAGCAGAACGTGTTTCTGAAGATCGTGAGTATGAATTATTCGAGAAATGTATCAGGGGAGACAGGGGTGATAATATTCCATCTGCGTATCCCAATATACGATCAAAAAAATTGCAGAGTGCATGGTATAAAAAAATAAACGACAATGACAATTTTGAAATGGTCAATATCATGGAAACTGTTAAAAATGGTGTGAAGGTAAGTGATGCATTCAATTTTAATAATTCATTGATAAATCTTACAATGCAACCTGATTTCATCAAAGAACGTGTTAAACAGAGTATAAATAACATAGAACAGAAGAAATATAACAATTCGAAATTATTGAGATTCATTGGTGAATATAATTTGAAAGGTGTTTCTGATGATTTGTTAAAGCATAAATATCTATTTAAGAAATGTTTTGTGGTAGATATTTGAACACAATAAATTAAGTTATAAATAATATATAATAATAAAGGAGAAATTTGGTAACATGAAAGAATATATGATTAACGGCACTAAACGATTTTGTTTTCTGGTTAAGAAAGGTGATGCAAATGATATCGTGATCGACTATGACTCACTTGCATCTATCGATTTAAAACGGTTATCTGGCATTGAAGCGCAGGGTGGTGAAATGATGCGGGTGATGCGGGACACGGTATTGGATAATGGTGTTAATGCATTGGTGATGTATAAAGACCTGTTGCGAACTATTCCAGTAGAAAAAAAGAAAGAAAAAGTGTCTGATGAGAATATCCAGACCACACCAGAAAATTCTGTTTCGACAACAGAAGCAGTAGAATCAGCACCAGTGACTGTTAAAAAGAAACGCGGCAGAAAACCAAGAGCGAAGGTTTAATTTTTCATTGTACTCCCATAATCGTTCATATATACTCCCTGATAAATAATTAGGGAGTATATAAGGGAGAATTATATGAAAAACAATCCAATAGTAATTTCTAATGAACACACATCATTCAACTTCAGCTTTTTAACATACATCAATATATTTCTTTTTTTGGGGTTAATGTTTTCTGTTGGTTTCAATTTGGCGGCAGTAAACGAAAATAAAAAACTTGCCGAAGTCAATTATAAATTAAACGAAGTCATCCATGTTCTGGAAAGCAAATATCTGGATAAAGAAGATGAAATAATTCTGACAAAATTCCAGAAAACTTTAGTAGATCATTATGATTACATCAAAGAAGACAATCGACGAAAAAGAGAAATTGATAAGATACAGAATTTCATCACATCGATAAGTGATGAAGATCTGGACGAAGAATATCTCAAAACGATCTCAACCGCATTTTATGATGCCTCTGAAAAGTATGAACTTGATTACAAAGAACTAATTGCAGTTGCATGGCACGAAAACAGATTTCATCCCACGCGCAAATCGAATGTGGGTGCGGTAGGGGTGATGCAAATAATGCCACTATGGGTCAATAGAAGTGCTGAATTCAGGTCTGAGATCGGCGCTCAGGAGGTATCCGACCTTGAAAATCCAGTATTAAATATATTTGGGGGTGCATTCATTTATCGCAAATATTACGATTATTGGGACAATAAAATTAAGGATAAAATGATGGTCAGGAAACTCGCCTTGTTATCCTACAATCGGGGTAAGAATAAAGTGCGTAACTTGTTGAAACAAGGGAAAAATCCAGAAAATAATTATTCCATCGTGGTTCTATCAAAACTCAATAAAATCAATAACTTAGAAAAGAATATGTAAATTATTGATTTATAAGTAATTA
>JAOUQA010000495.1 GCA_029879605.1 Gammaproteobacteria bacterium | reverse complement strand
TGGAACCTGCCCCCGGTGAAACACCATTATGGGATAAATTAATTATCACCGGACTATATGAAGCTGAAACTGATATTCATTTTTTACAACAACACATCTATCAACATTTAGGTCAGGACATAAACCTTCGCATAGAACCTCTGGAAGAAAAAGACTGGGTACGTGCATGGATGGATAATTACAAACCCATGCAATTTGGTAATCGCCTCTGGGTCTGCCCCAACCATTTGCAACCCCCTCAACCTGAAGCCGTTAACCTGATGCTGGATCCGGGGCTTGCTTTCGGCACCGGCACTCATCCAACCACCGCTCTTTGCCTGCAATGGCTAAATGATGCCTCACTGGAAAGGAAAACAGTACTGGATTACGGCTGTGGCTCAGGCGTACTTGGTATTGCTGCCCTGATGTTAAATGCGCAGCACTGTGATGCCGTCGATATCGACCCACAGGCACTGGAAGCAACCCTGGCAAATGCCGAGGCAAATGCAGTAAAGAGCAACATCAGCGTTATGAAACCCGAGCAGTTACCCGAGAAACAATATGACATTGTGATTGCTAATATTCTGGCTGGCCCGTTAATCGAACTCGCACCAAAACTCAGTCAGCAGACAAAAATCGGTGGCCATATTATTCTATCCGGAATTCTTGAATCACAGGCAGAAAGTATACAAAATACCTATCAACAATGGTTTAAGATTGACTCTGTTATCAATCATGATGAATGGATACGAATTACCGGGACAAAACTATAAAATGAAAACTCAGTGCCCACATTGCGACACAATTTTCCAGTTCACTGAAGATCAATTTTTACAGGCTGATCACCAGGTTCGATGCGGTCATTGCCAGGGAACTTTCTCGGCTGAAATTCTTCTCGATGAACCCATCATTGAACCTCAGAACACCGAAGAAATATTCAACCAGGAAATTATCGATGATATCCCGAGTATAACCAGTGACCGATTTGAACCGGCACTTGTCTCTGATGTTGTTCCCCCTGAACTCAGAACTGAAATCAGACCGCGTGAAAAATATTACAGCTTTGTGGGTACATTTTTCTGGGTAATAGCAATACTAACAATGATTTCTGCTGGCCTGCTTCAATATGCATACTATGATCGCGTACTCCTGGTACAACATAATGAACTAAGACCCTGGCTTGAAAAACTATGCGTATATGCCAAATGCGAACTACCTGAACCTAAAGACCCTTCACGTATTGAATTAACTCATAAAAATATTTTCACTCATCCCAATCAACCCCAGGCATTAATGATCAGCGCCACCATTGTCAACCAGGCCGAATTCAAACAGGCTTTTCCCAAGATTGACATTATTTTTTCCAATGTACGTGGACAGGATATTGCTGGCCGACGGTTTACCCCGGAAGAATATTTAAATATCCCCATAGACCAGCTAACAAAAATGGAACCCGGTGAACCGGTTTCCTTTAATATCGAAATTATGGATTCTGGCACCGAATTGATGAGCTACAGATTTAATTTTCTCTAGTTACAGATATATCCATTATCTAAATATGGTTATTAACCGCCTGCATCATATACACTATACATTTTCTTACCGACTGCGCTAAAATCAACCAATCATGCCATATATGGGAAGCTCATGGCATTTTAAAAAATAGTCTTGCTGGAGTCATATTATTAATACTGATGCATCAAAAACAGTTGCTGAAAAACTGGCATTACTGCAAGCCCATTTTTACAATGAACTACCTAATAGAATTGAGTTATTAACTGAAAAATGGAACCAGTTTAGTCAGAACCAGTTTAAAGATCATGTTCTCTTGTCTGATATGCATAAAAAAGCACACAGCCTGGCGGGTACTGCTGGAACCTTTGGCGCCACCGCTGTTGGGAATTCTGCCCATCAACTTGAGATCACCTTAAAAACCGCACTGGATGCAGTACCCACAATTTCAGATACTACAAGCCATACAATAGCTGATCAACTTGAGCATTTAAAATTAACCGCACGCGAATGGCGTCCTTCAGTAATCCCTCACATACCAGAAGTTCCAACTTGTCGAGACTCTTTTAATAATCTTATTTTCCTGGTAGAAGATGACCAGTTACTTGCATCACAACTTATAAATGAACTCGAAGCACATAAATACCAGGTCAGGCATTTTACTGATACCAGTACAATTATTGATGATTGCAAACAAAAAACGCCTGCACTCATTATTATGGATATGGTC
>JAOUQA010000032.1 GCA_029879605.1 Gammaproteobacteria bacterium | reverse complement strand
GCATCAGCAGAATACTTGCTGTCTGGAAAACGTCTTACCAGGCTTGAAAAGTCATGAATTGCATCTTTGATGGTTTTGGTGTCATGGTCAGCCAGGTTTCTGGGGAACCAGGAGTCCATTATGCCCTTGCCACGATTAAAATTTGCCAGGCCTTTTAGATAAAGCGCATAGGCTACATTAGCATCCCTGGGATTAAGACGAATAAACCGGTCAGCGGCAGCAATAGCTGAGTCAGGTTCTTCAAATTTATAATAGGCATAGGCAACATCCAGTTGAGCCTGCCTGGCATAGGAACTGAATGGGAAGCGGGCTTCCAGGGATTCCAGGTTAGTGATAGCTGCCTGGAATTCACCGGCTGCAAGTGATCGTTTTGCTTCGTCATAAAAATCTTCAGCTGTCCAGCTTGCAAAAGGATCTGACTTAGTTGGGTCATCACTGCAACCAGCTGTGAACAGGCTTAATATCAGGATAATGGAGAATAATTGGCGCATTTGTCTAACGGCTTGTTTTAATATTGCTTTAGAATAACAAATTATACCTGAGTTCAATAAATTGTACCTTAATGTCCAGTGATATTTTAACAGTAAGAATCCCGGAAGAATATGCGCGTCAGCGACTGGATGCCGTGCTGGTTGAGCTGTTTCCAGATTATTCTCGAAGTCGTTTACAGCAATGGATTAAAAACGGTCATGTGCTGGTGAATGGCAAGGCACCAAAAGCTAAAGATAAAGTACTGGGTGATGAGCAGGTGGAGATACACCTGGATTCTTTACCCATGGAAACCGAATGTCAGCCCCAGGCTATTCCGCTGGATGTTGTGTACCAGGATGATGATTTACTGGTGATTAATAAACCTGTGGGGCTGGTGGTTCATCCAGCTGCTGGTCATGCTGATGGCACATTGCAAAATGCCCTGTTGCATTATGATCCCCGCCTGGCAGAAGTGCCGAGGGCTGGTATCGTGCATCGTCTTGATAAGGAAACCTCTGGATTGCTGGTGGTGGCTCGCAATCTGAAATCTCATAAGTCGCTGGTGGATCAGCTACAGGCGAGAACCGTGCAGCGTGAATATCGAGCCATTGTGCTGGGTGTTATGACAGCAGGAGGTACCGTGGAGCAGGCTATCGGCCGCAATCCCCGAGATCGTAAGCGTCAGGCAGTCAGGGAAGATGGTAAAGAGGCCATCACCCATTATCGAGTCATTCAGCGTTTTCGGGGGCATACTTTGATAAAAGTTAATCTTGAAACAGGACGTACTCATCAGATTCGGGTTCATATGGCTCATATTCACTACCCGCTGGTAGGCGACCAGGTGTATGGCGGGCGACTAAAATTTCCCAGGGGTGCCAGTGAACCGTTGAAGCTGGCTCTGCGACAATTTCAACGCCAGGCATTACATGCCGGTCGGCTGGCTCTGGTTCATCCGGTGACAGGTAAGAAGATGAGCTGGAAAGCTGATTTGCCCGATGATATGTGTAATCTATTGCAGGCACTGGAACAGGATATGGAAGAGGTTGATGACTGGGACGAATATGACCTCGATTGAGTGTCTTTATCCTGACTGGCCGGCACCGGTTCATGTTAAAGCTTTTACGACCACGCGGCTGGCAGGTTTTAGCAGGGGCAGTTATGCAGGGTTAAACCTGGCCAGCCATGTTAAAGATAACCGGGCCGATGTTGATAACAATCGCCAGTTAGTAATGGATCAGTTATCACTGCCTGCCGAACCTGCCTGGCTAAACCAGGTTCATGGTATTGAAGTGGTTGATGCTGCACGGATCACATTGCCCGTAACGGCTGATGCATCCTGTACAGATCAGGGCGGGGTTATCTGCGCGGTTTTAACAGCGGATTGCCTGCCGGTATTGATCTGTAATGACCAGGGTACAAAAGTGGCTGCTATTCATGCCGGCTGGCGAGGCTTGCAGGCAGGAATTATCGAGGCAACGGTTAAATTTATGCAGGAACCCGCTGAGAATTTACATGTCTGGCTCGGGCCGGCAATTGGCCCTGATGCTTTTGAAGTGGGTGAAGAAGTCAGGCAGGCTTTTGTGAGTGAGATGCCCGAAACTGAATCTGCTTTCAGGTTCCATCGTCAGGGGCACTACCTGGCAGATATATACCAGATTGCACGCATTCGCTTACAAAAAATTAATATAAGTTCAGTGAGTGGTGGAAACTTTTGTACTTATACGGATAGTGCGCGTTTTTATTCATATCGACGTGATGGTGATACCGGGCGTATGGCGACATTAATCTGGATGGAGGCTTAATAAGATGAACTGGAGTGTATTGACCCTGGTTGGTGCAGATCAGAAAGGTATTGTGGCAGCCGTGTCGAAAGTATTATTCGAAGCTGACTGCCAGCTGGCAGAAGCATCTATGATGAGACTGGGTGGAAATTTTGCCATGATGTTGCGGGTGGGCCATGTGGCTGAAATGAACCTGGCTGAGATTTTACAGCCGGTGGTTACTGCCATGCAGTTACATTTGCACGTTGATGATGATGTGCCCGCAAAGCCTCAGCAACTGGAGCCAGATGTACATATCACTGTATACGGTGCAGACCGTACCGGTATTGTTGCCCAGGTGACCAGTTTGCTGGCGGATGCGGGTCTGCATATTGTTGATCTTGAAACGGCGGTAGGCGGCAGTTCAGAACGGCCTGTTTATATTATGTCCCTCGAAGGCAGTGCCGGGCAGGGGGTGGAAGCGCTACGCAGTGCTATACAGCAAATGTCTGATGATATTGAAATCAGCCTGACAGAAATCAATACCCTGAGAGCCTGAAATGTCGGTACTGAATATCCTGGCTTATCCCAGTGATCAGTTAAAACAGATGTCAGCAACCGTTGAGCAGCTTGATGAGAGTCTGAAGTTGTTTATTCGCGATCTTGAAGAAACGCGCCTGGCAGGCCCGGGAGCCGTTGGGATTGCTGCGCCCCAGGTAGGTGTGCTTCAGCGTGTTGTGATTGTTGATGTCTCTAATATGAAAAAGCCCTGTGACAATCATGGCCACATGATTATGATCAACCCTGAAATAACTGACTGGGAAGGTATGGTAATGGGACGGGAAGGGTGTTTATCTGTGCCTGATTTCACAGGCAATGTAATTAGAGCAGAAAGCATAGTTCTTAATTATATGGATCCGGCAGGTGATCGACATGAAATTACCTGTAATGGATTTGAAGCCAGGGCTATTCAGCATGAAATAGATCACCTGGATGGTATGTTATTTCTTGATCGCCTGGTCAGTCGTCGCACTGATCTGTTTCATCGCAAAATCTATAAGTAAAACCGGGTTATTTGATTTTTTAGCAGCTTATTGTCAGCAATAGATCGTTATTCTGTCTATTATTAAACAGGGAATTAATACTAATTATATAGAGACACATTTCTATCTGGCTTGTGAATCAGCAAAAATGGGCAGTAATAACCAGAATAATATTTTTTTTCACCAGTTAATTGAAGACTTGCAGCAAGGTGTCTGCCAGGTCGACCATCATCATGTAATTCAGTTTATAAATCAGTCATTGGCTAATCTGCTGGGCCATAGCGCGGATAAAATGTTAAATAAAAGCATTTTTGATTTTATGGTAGAGGAAGAACAAACTGCCTGGAAACATCTGCTTATTCAAAATGCCGGTCAGAAAATTTTTAGTCGAGGGCTGGTGCTAAGACATAAAGATAACACAAATATTTATACGCGTATTTCATTAACCCCAATGTTTGATGATCAGGATCAATACAGGGGTGCTGTGCTGGAAGTCGTTGATGATACGGATCATAGAAAACAGGATATAAGGCTTAGACTTTTATCAAGTGCTGTAGAACAGAGTGCCACACTGGTTGTAATTACTGATGATATGGGTGTTATACAGTATGTTAATCCCCGGTTTTGTGCTTTAACCGATTATAAAAATGATGAAATTATTGGGCAGAACGTTAAAGTTTTAAGGTCAGCGGCATTCAAGGCTGCAGAACTTGCGGATGTATGGAAAGCCATTGTGTCTGGTAATGACTGGCAGGGGGAAGTTTCAACTAAAATGAAAAATGGTGATACTTTCTGGTCATTGATGTCAATTTCGCCGATTAAAGATGAGCAGAATAAAATCAGTCATTTTGTTGCCGTAGGCGAAGATATTACCCAGCTTAAAATGGCGCAGTCCCAGATTGAACAACTTGCCTATGTGGATAGTTTAACCGGGCTGGCAAATCGAGTTTTATTTCGTGATCGTATAGAACAGATCTTAAAGAATATTGCCCGTAATCAGTCAGAAGCAGCTTTATTATACCTGGATCTTGATCAGTTTAAGCGTATCAATGATTCTTTAGGTCATGATGTTGGTGATGCATTGTTAATGCATGTTGCAGATCGATTAAGAGACTGTGTCAGGCATCAGGACACAGTGGCGCGCATGGGTGGGGATGAATTTGTTATCTTATTAACAAATATTGATGGTGTTGCTGGTGCGACCCTGGTGGCCAGGAAAATACTTGATATTATGAATCAGCCGATTCGTCTGCTTTCACATGAAATGATCGTTACCCCCAGTATAGGTATTACTATGGCACCAGCTGATAGTTTAAATGCCGATATTCTGCTCAAAAATGCTGATCTTGCGATGTATAAGGCTAAAACCCAGGGACGTAACAATTATCAGTTTTTCACAGATGAAATGAATGCTCAGGCCATACAGCATATGGAAACTGAAAATGAGCTCAGAAAGGCAATTGATAGTGATCAGATAGAAATACTTTTTCAGCCGCAGGTTTCGATAAGTACCTATGAACTGGTGGGGGTTGAAGCACTGGTTAGATGGAATCACCCTGAACTGGGTACCCTGTCACCTGGTAAATTTATCCAGGTAGCGGAAGAAACGGGTTTGATCATTCCGCTGGGCTGGAAAATTCTGAAGCAGGCATGTAGTCAGTGGTCAGTAATGAAAAGCAGGGGTTTAAGTTTATCCAAAATATCTGTCAATCTTTCAGCTCGCCAGTTCAGGGATCCTGATTTGCTGGAAATGATGCAGGCCGTTTTTGAAAGAACAGGATTTAATCCTTTAAATCTTGAGCTGGAAATTACCGAGACACTTTTAATGGATGATATTGATTATGCAGTCAGTGTACTGAAGCAACTTAAGAATATTGGTGTATCGATTTCAATTGATGACTTTGGAACAGGTTATTCATCATTAAGCTATCTCAAACAACTGCCGATTGATTCATTAAAGATTGATCGTTCATTTATCATGGATATTCCGCATGATAAGGATGATATAGCTATAACTGCAGCGGTCATTGCCATGGCTCATAAGTTGAAACTCAAAGTTATAGCTGAAGGTGTAGAAACACAGGCGCAGTGGAATTTTCTTAAGAAAAATCATTGTGATATTGCACAGGGCTTTATGTTTGGCAAGCCCATGAGCCCAGCAGATTTGTTAAAGAGTCAATAATTAGTTACTTGAAAAATAACAAATCACCCACATTCTATAGTTAGTAGAAAATTATAGAGGGCATGTCCATGAGAATGGATCGTTTAACCAGTAAATTTCAGATGGCCCTGGCAGAGGCTCAGTCTCTGGCAGTAGGTCGGGATCACCAGTTTATTGAAGCCGTGCATATGATGCTTGCCCTGCTGGATCAGGATGGAGGCAGCGTGCGCCACTTGCTGACTATTGCCGGTGCAAATGTTAATGGCCTGCGTTCCAGGCTGGGTGAAGAACTGGAGCGTGTACCCCAGGTAGAGGGTAATGCCGGAGAAGTTCATCTTTCTAATGAGCTTGGTCGCCTGTTGAATCTTGCAGATAAATTATCCCAGAAACGTAAAGATCAGTATTTATCCAGTGAAATTTTTGTACTGGCCTGTGTGGATGATAAAAGTCGTATAGGCGAATTGTTAACAGAATTTGGAGTAGACAAAAATAAACTGGAACAGGCCATTGATCAGGTACGTGGTGGTCAGAGAGTGGATGATCCAAATGCTGAAGATCAGCGCCAGGCACTGGAAAAATATACGATTGATTTAACAGAACGTGCGGAACAGGGAAAGCTGGACCCGGTTATTGGTCGTGATGAAGAAATCCGTCGAACTGTACAGGTATTGCAACGACGTACTAAAAATAACCCGGTTTTGATTGGTGAGCCAGGCGTTGGAAAAACTGCCATTGTTGAGGGTCTTGCCCAGCGCATAGTTAATGGTGAAGTGCCCGATGGAATTAAAAATAAAAGATTACTGTCACTGGATATGGGCGCACTGATAGCAGGTGCAAAATTTCGTGGTGAGTTTGAAGAGCGTTTAAAAGCTGTTTTGAATGACCTGGCAAAACAGGAAGGCCAGGTTATTTTATTTATTGATGAAATTCATACTATGGTGGGTGCAGGTAAGGCAGAAGGCGCAATGGATGCAGGCAATATGTTAAAACCTGCCCTGGCTCGTGGTGAGTTGCATTGTGTAGGTGCAACGACACTGGATGAATATAGAAAATATATAGAAAAAGATGCTGCGCTTGAACGGCGTTTTCAGAAAATTCTGGTTGATGAACCTACGGTTGAAGATACGATTGCAATTTTGCGTGGTTTAAAAGAGCGTTACGAAGTTCATCATGGTGTGGATATTACAGATCCGGCCATTGTTTCAGCGGCAACATTATCACACCGTTATATCACCGATCGACAGTTACCCGATAAAGCCATTGACCTGGTAGATGAAGCTGCCAGTCGTATTCGTATGGAAATGGATTCCAAGCCGGAAGCAATGGATCGACTGGAGCGTCGTTTAATCCAGTTAAAAATTGAGCGCGAAGCACTCAGTAAGGATAGTGATAAGGCAACTATAGAACGATTGTCTCGTTTACAGGAAGAAATAGTCAGGCTTGAAGAAGAATACTCTGAGCTGGAGGAAGTCTGGGTTTCTGAAAAAGCAGCGTTACATGGCAGTGCAAGTATTAAAGAACAGTTAGAACAGGCCAGGCTGGAAATGGAAACAGCGCGTCGCGCTAATGACCTGGCTCGAATGTCAGAGTTGCAATATGGCCGAATTCCCGAGCTTGAAAAGCAACTTGATATGGCAGCCCAGGTTGAAATGCAGGAAATGAAATTGTTACGTAATCGGGTCACGGAAGAAGAAATTGCCGAAGTTGTTTCGCGTTCAACAGGGATCCCTGTGGCGAAAATGATGGAAGGTGAAAAAGAAAAACTATTACACATGGAAGAGGGGTTAAGTAAGCGAGTCGTTGGTCAGGATGAGGCTGTCGAAGCCGTGTCAAATGCAATTCGTCGTTCACGTGCCGGACTTTCAGACCCGGGTCGTCCAAATGGATCGTTTTTATTTCTTGGACCAACCGGTGTTGGTAAAACTGAATTAACAAAAGCACTGGCAAGTTTTTTATTTGATACGGAAGAAGCCATTATACGCATTGATATGTCTGAGTTTATGGAAAAACATTCTGTGGCAAGACTTATTGGTGCACCTCCCGGTTATGTCGGGTATGAAGAAGGTGGTTATTTGACAGAGGCGGTACGCCGTAAACCTTACTCGGTTATTTTGCTGGATGAAGTTGAAAAAGCCCATCCAGATGTTTTCAATGTATTGTTGCAGGTACTCGATGATGGCCGTTTGACAGACGGTCAGGGACGTACAGTTGATTTTCGAAATACGGTTATAGTGATGACATCTAACCTGGGGTCTCAGCAGATTCAGGAATTTGCAGAACGAGATGATTATACCGGGATGAAACAGGCGGTCATGGATATTGTTGGTCAGCATTTCAGACCTGAATTTATCAATCGCATTGATGAACTGGTTGTTTTCAAGCCGCTGGGTAGAGAACAGATACGTGCAATAACTTCTATTCAGATAGGGTATTTAGCCGAACGTATACAGGCTAAAGATATGGATCTGGAACTAACGGATGCAGCACTGGATAAACTGGGCGAGGCTGGTTTTGATCCCGTATACGGGGCACGTCCATTAAAGAGAGTGATCCAGCAGTCATTAGAAAATCCTCTGGCACAACAACTGTTGCAGGGTCGGTTTATACCTGGCGATGTGATTAGTGTCGATTGTGAAAATGATGAGCTTAAATTTGTACGATCAAAAAAATCAGTTGATGCAGCTTAATTAATAGTTGAAGTATTATGCTGGTTTTTCCTCGCTCTCATCATTCGGATGGGGGATTAATTTGATGTTGATAAGTTATGTGGATGCCCCTGTTGTTTATTGTCATATGGCGGTAAACAACAGGTATGTTTTATAGTTGTAATCATGGGGTTTTGTGATTAAAAAGTGTACTACACTTATATAAAGTTATCGTTTTTTATAATTATATCAATTATATAAGTGTGCTCTTATGGTTAAGGCAGTATTAACAGGGTTATCGATATGGATAGCGCTAACTGTTTCAGGTTGCGCTCTTCAACAGCCTGTAACTGAACATGCATTGCCTAAAGAAGATGAAGTTATCAAGCAACAGCTGAAAGTAAAATATAAGGTTGCTATTTTACTAAGTAGTGATGCCGAAGCTTACAGTTCCGTTGCTGAAATATTATTAGCCAGTAAAAAACATGATTTTTCTTTATTTGTACTGGATGGTATAAAAAATAATTCTATTGTAAATGATCTGAATTCAGGTGATTACGACTGTTTTGTTACGCTGGGCCTGCCAGCAACAATCAGCATGACTGAATCGGCATCTAATAAAGTTATATTTTCCCAGATTTTTAATTATTACGAATATGATTTAAATAAGCCTGGCGTCATGGGGGTTAGTGTTTTTCCGTCTGCCAAAGACTTAATGTCAACTTGGCAAAAATTATCTCCCGATTTGAACTCAGTGGTTGTAATTACAGGGGAGGGTCTTGACTCTTATATTAACAGCGCACAAAAAATGGCTAAGTCTCATGGCATCGAGTTAGTGCATATGCTGGCTTCGAACGATAAAGAGTTTCTATATTTTATAAAAAACAAAACATCTCTAGCCCAGGGATACTGGTTATTGCCTGATAACCGAATATTAAGTGGTCGCGTACTTAAAGAGTTCCTGTCTTTTAGTTCAAAAAGAAGCAGGCAGGTTGCTGTTTTTTCAGCAGAGTTATTAAATTATGGTGGATTAATATCAATAGCTCCTTCCAGGAAGGGAATCGCTAATTCGATTTTAGAAAATATTGATGGCCTGGTGAAAAATGAGCTGGTAGCTGGATTCATGGCTAATGTGGCTGATAGTGATATTTATATAAATTCTATTGTTGCGGATCAGCTTGGTCTGGTTATTGATAAATCTATCAGGCAGTTTGTTTATGAGTGATTTGATTTTCAAAAGAAGGCTTGTTAATTACCTGGCTTATTTAAGAAAACGGGTCAGTGTTCGTTTAAGGCAACTGGCTATTTTTTCAAGAAGACGATCAAGGAGTATTGTTGACAGGGTTCTTGGTATTCTTCTGGTATGGAGTGTGCTGGTATATTTTGTCGCGATTGCGGGAGTCTGGTGGGGGTCAACCAGTGTTATTGAGGATAATTTTTCTAACCAGGCGACTGAATGGTTGCGAAAACTGGATGAGCTGGGGACACCGCTTTATATAAGTAAAGACAAGACGTTATTTAGATCAATAGAAGATCATGTGTCACAGTTTCCTGAGATTGCTTACCTTAGATATTATGAGTCTGATAACAATACAGTCCTGGCAGAATATTATTCAAAAGAAAAACTGGTTCGCCTGGTTCCTCCTCTTTCATTGCTTGAAATAGAAACCGTAAGATTGAATGTCGAGTCTGCCGAGCCGGTTTTTATTGATTCTGCAAAATCGCGACTTTCCCTGGTTCAGGCGGCAGTGCCAGTCGTTATTAGATCAATTCAGTCCGATGGTCTTATCGATCTTGAAGCAAGCATGGTTAGTGAGCAGTTAGAATCATATAAAATTATTGGGTTTATCGAGCTGGGTCTTGATTTTAGTCTTTATCGTAAGAAGCTGGTGAAAAATATCATTCTCGGTAGCCTGGTTATTGCCGCAATGTTTTTCCTTATGGTTATTGCTGGTCGTTTTATTATAAAAAAATCATTAAGGCCCTTGATGAATTTACGCCGGCCTCTTGCGAAACTTGCAAAAGGAGATATTAACGTACATGTAGAAAGTGAAGGTGATGACGAGATCGTAGCTATTGCTAATGCGCTAAATACTACGATCGCCGCTCTTAAGGGGCGTGATAAAGAATTGAGACAGCTTGCTAATTATGACCCGCTTACAGGGCTGCTAAATAAATCGATCTTCAATATGCTCCTTAAAAGAGAAGTCGAACGAGTAAAAGAAGATAATGATTCCAGTGCCTTATTGTTTATAGATCTCGATCAGTTTAAGCATGTTAATGACAATCTTGGTCATGCGGCAGGTGACAGACTGCTGGTGCAGATTGCGGAATTACTGAAAAGTCGTATGCGGCGCGAGGATATGATTTCCCGTTTTGGTGGTGATGAGTTTACTGTTATTGCTTCTTCTGTTACCGCGAAAGATGCGAGATTAATTGCTGATTCAATTCTTAAAAGTATGCAGAATTTTGTTTTTGTTGAAAATGAACAGTCTTTTAATATTTATTGCAGTATCGGTGTGGTGATGATGAATGCAGATACCATGTCAGATGAAGAGGTTTTTTCACAGGCAGATATGGCCTGCTTCCAGGCAAAGTCTGCTGGTCGAAATTGTTATCATATGTTTGATGCAGTTAAGCAGGCAGAGATCAGAAAAGTGGCTGATATAAGCTGGTCCAAGCGCATTAAAGAAGCTATAGATGAAAATAAATTTACTTTATATTATCAGCCAATCGTACCACTGGATGGAGGCAATAAGCAGTGTTATGAGGTACTGTTGAGAATGATGTTTGATGGCGAAATAATGCTGCCAAATGCATTTTTGTCTGCTGCTCAACGCTTAGGGATGATAGTGGATATAGATTCATGGGTAGTTCGTAACGCATTGAAGAAAATATCGGAGTTAACTGCATCAGATCAGGAAGTTCTATTTTCAATTAATTTGTCAGGTGCTTCATTTGAAGATGCGGGGTTTATTATTCGGCTCAAGAAATATATTAAAGAATATAAAGTGGATCCTTCATTAATTATTTTTGAGATAACCGAACAGACAGCCGTTAAAAATATAGATTTTGTTGGCCAGGTAATGCATGAGCTGGTTGCTATGGGTTGTCGTTTTGCGCTGGACGATTTTGGTATTGGGTTTCACTCATTTGAACATCTTAAAACTATGCCGGTCGACTATCTGAAAATTAACGGGGATTTTATTGCCAATATGGCAAATGATGAAGTTGACCAGGCAATGGTGCAGTTTATGATTCGAATTGCGCGTATTTTAAATAAAAAAGTAATCGCAGGCCATGTGCAGGATAGTCAGGCCTTAGAGTTATTAAAGGAATTCGGTGCGGATTATGCCCAAGGATTTTACCTGGGTAAACCTGAGCCATTGCTGGGTATGGAGCACTTTAAAAAATCGGTTAAACTTGTATTAATCAATGGTGGTAATGGTCATTAACGTTTTCCACCGCCTCCGGCCTTAATTAAAATCCTGTCCATCATCCTGTAACTCAGGAATCGTTTTAAGTAGCCAAACAAATATGTTGGAAAAGTTACATAGTAGCG